>CAMPAA010000089.1 GCA_946631345.1 uncultured Verrucomicrobiota bacterium | reverse complement strand
GGCCACAAAAAAGAATTGGCGTCATTTCAACAGTGTTCTGGCGTCACTTCTATAGAGTTTGTGCGTCACTTCTATAGAGTATTGACGCCAAAACTCATGACTGTTCACAGGCGGAAAAGGTTTTGTCCACAGGCGGAATCCGTTTGTCCACAGGCGGGGTTCGGAGTGTCCACAGGCGGGGTTCGGGGTGTCCATAGGCGGATTTCGGGGTGTCCGCACGGCAGAACGCTCTCCGGCAGGCGGCGGAACGGATTTGCCCCAACCCCAAGGCCGGAATGCCACCGCCTTTGCTTGCAGGGGTGCGACATAATCCCGCCCTCAACGAGCCGCGCGGAGACCGTGGCGTGGGAAACGGGGACCCGTGCCGTTGCGCCGCCACCTTCCATACGGAGGGGGAACCCGAAGTATCATTACACTTCGCCCCAAAGTATCGTGATACTTTGAGTCCAAGTATCATGTTCGTTCACATCAAAGTGTCATGATACTTTGGCTCCCATCACCGTCAAGGGCGGCAAGGAAGTCCGCCACGGATATTTTCCGGGCCGTCAGGAAGGTATTCCGGAACCGTCAGGGGGGCTTCCACGCCGGTCATTTGCCGAGGACGGGCGCAAGCGCCGCCATCCAGATGTCGTAGCCGGCATCCGTCGGATGGATCTCGTCCGCCATCAGGGTACGCGGCACCCAGCCCGTCTCATCCACAAGCTTGTCGTTGAAGTCGATCCACACGATCTTGCCGTCCCGCTCCGCGAAAGCCTTCAGCAGCGCGTTTGTCTTGTCGTTCCGCACGCGCGCCTTGGCGTGGCGGGCGGACTGCGCCGACACGCCGCGCGGGAAGATCGGATGCAGCACGATCTTCGCCTTGGGCTGCCGCTCGCGGATCATGCCTACAATCTTCTCGACGGCGGCGGCGACGTTCGCAGGGTCGGTGGTGTCGGACGAATTGTTGTTCGTGCCGATCATCAGCACGACGCACTTCGCCTCGTAGCCGTCAAGTTCGCCGTGTTCCACGCGCCAGATCACGTTCTGCGTGCGGTCGCCGCCATAGCCGAGGTTGAGGACGGTGCGGTTCGCCGTGAACTTCGCCCAGCTCTTGGGATGCTTCCACTCCCAGAAATGCATGATCGAGTCGCCGAGCAGCACCACATCGACGCTCCCGCCCTTCACCTTTTCAATCGCCTGATGGCGGCTCAGGAAGCGGTTTGCCCACCAGTAATCGCCAAAAAGGCCCGGGTCGCGCTTCGGGTCCTTGGTGCGACTCTCCATCTTCGCCACGGCGGACGACTCCACCGGCTGCGAGGAGGCCGCTTCGCTCTTGGGGGCTTTCGGATACCCGACTGCCGTAACGGCGGCGATCAAAGCCGCAACCATCAATTTCATGCCCATTCTGTTTCTCCTTTTTCTGTTGTTGTCAAAAATCCATTGGCGGCCATCAGTTGAGCGACAAGCGCGATGGTCGCGGTCTCCCTGCCTGTGGAATGGTCTTTACTTTGTTCTTTTTTGTTCCACCTTGGCGCGCCTGATTATCAAGTTGTCTGTGCATCGGCGTCACTTTTGACATCACGCGTGAAATCGAACTTACCCATGTCAATCTCGTCCACGGCCAACAGCTTGCCCATCGCCGCCGCGCCCGCCAGGAATTCACGTCGATTCTGTTCCATATTGCATTTCCCTTTCTTGATTATCATTTTCATTTCTTCACGATCGCCGCGCAGTGGTCAGGCTTCAACTCAAGCGTGAATATGCGCCCTTGCGGCGTGTCCGTGACGGAGTAGGGATAATCTTTGACTTCGCGGCCCAAGTCATCGAAAACGAACACCTCGACGTCCGGCTTCTCGCCGCGCCAGCCGAACTCGCCAGAAACGGCCGTGAGGATCCGCTCTTTTCCAACGAGCCAACCGCCGTGCAGCTCGACAGGCGTGAACGGGAACATCTTCGAGGTGAGCGACGGACACCCCGTGCTGCCGCAGTAGTGGTAGTAGAGCGCGCCGCGCATGAGCGCCATGCGCTGGTCTGCCGCCATGTCCTTCGGCGTGTTCGCATAGGTGAGCATGTCGCCGAGCTGGATGGGCGTGTAGAGATGCGAAAGGGCGATCCAGCGCGAGCTGTACGTCTCCTCGAAACGCGGGAACCTGAACCGCCTTTCGCTGCGCGTCTCCGGGCTGAAGTTGCCCACGAGAATCTTCCCGCGCCTGTTCAGGATGTGGTCGAACATGTTGAGCGTGAAGCCGAGCTTCAGCAGGCACACGTAGCTCAGCTTGCGCACGACGTTGTTGGATTCGTCCAGCTCCACCGTCGCGCCGTCCCACATGTTCGTGCCGTAGTAGAGACGGCTGTTGCAATGGTTGAGCTCGTCGTGGTAGATGCCGTCGAGATCGAAGCTGTCGAGCGTCCAGTCGATGAGCTTCATGTAGTCGCGCCCGAAGAGGTTGTCCGCTGTCGGCACGAACAGCTTCTGCGTGGGGCCGCCGTTGTAGTTCATCCGCACGCCCTTCGCGTTCACCATGCGGCAGTCTTCATACTTTCCGTCGTCCACACCCACGCTGATCTGGTTGTGCATGTAGGTCAGCACCTTCATGCGCGGCGTGTACTTCCTCGCGTTCGCGATGCACTCGCGGATGAAGCGGTGCACCACGACGGGATCCTCTTCGACCGCGTGCTTGGAGTCGATCCGCACACGCACCTTCGGGGAGTTCATCCCCATGCCGAAGATCACATCCTTGTACGCCTTGTATTTGCCGCCGAGATGGCTCCAGATGTGGCAGCCGAACGAATCCATCGAAAGGCCCATGTGCCGCTCAAGGTTTTTGCAACTCTTCTCGCTGTAGCTGTGGAAGCAATTCATCGAGAGATTGAAGCAGCCGTCGATCGGGAAGTTCACGTCCCAGTCGCGGCGCACTGCGTTCACGAAGTCGTAGTAGTCCTCCGAAGCGACAGGATAGATCGACCATTCCACGGTGCGCGGCTCGCCCGGCTTAAGCGCCAAACCATCCGTGCGGATGCCAAATACGCCGCCCTTGCAGTACTGCACGTTCTGCACCCTGAACACGTCGTCCTGCGCGAGAAGCGCCACGGAGCATCCCTTCCCCGTCCGTACACCGAACACCGACGGGTGGCGTCCGCCCTGGAACTCCTCCGCCCCCGGCGATGAGTCGCCGGCGACATACACGGGATCGAACCCCTTCTGCGGAATCTCGTAGCGTACCTTCACGCCGATCAGTGCGTTGGTCTTCGAAACGAAGGTGTCAAACACGTCAATGCGGTTCCCACGAACGGCCACGCGCCGTGCAACGGAGTAGAACGGCGTGTCGAGCGATTCCCGTCCACCCATATCAACTTCGCCGCCGCCAGGGATGGTAAATGCCGACCGCACGGCGACGGATGCGCATTGCACGGCCACACCGAGCGCGGCATCGCTCCGCTCAAGCGCGAACTCCGTCACGACAGGCGGCGCGACGGTCGCGCGCAGCACCTTCCGCTCCGCGCGCGGAAGGCGGGTTTGCACGCCGTCGCTGTACACCCTTATTCCGCTGAAAACGACCTGCGGCTTGTGGTTGGTGATGTTGTTGGCCGTGTAGAACGATCCGGAAAGCCCGCCCACCCGCAGAGTTACTACGTTCGTCCCGTCGGTGCGCACAACGTCGGAGATGTCCAACACCGTACGCGTGGCCTCCGACGTCGGCGGAACGAACTGATTCTCGGCCGTCTTGAAATCGGGAAGGTATAGCGCGTACCACTTGTCGGAGCTGTTGTCGGCGCGGTACGCCCCGTACCATCTGCTGGCGATGGAGTATGGACGGTTCAGGAGCCGAGTCTCGCTGCGAGTTGCGGCGGAAGAGAGCGGCGTGCCGTTCACGAATATCTGCCAACAGGGGCACCAGCCCGATGCCGTGGGGTAGTCGATGCGGTTGCGGAACTCCACAACCACGCGGCCCTTGTCTGGAGCTGCCGCCGGAAACGTCCATTCCCGGCTTTGCCTGTTGCCGAGCCTCACGTCGCCGCCGACAGATAGGAGCGTCAGCTCCTGTGCCGATGCGCAGAGCGCAGGGATGGAAACCAGCGCCGCAAAGCGCCATGTATGCATGGATTTCATCTTGAGTCTTCCTGTTTTACTTGAACGAGATCACAAAACCGCTCGACGAGAACGTGACGTACAGTCCATCTTCCTTTGCGGAGAGAACGGCCCGCAGGCCGCTTCCGCGCAGCGACGGAGCCTTCCACGTAATCCCGGGCGCGGAAACGTTTTCCGTCTCCACGATCCTGAACGACTGACCGCATAGCGACGTAGATATGTCGCCGATGAACGCGATGATGCCTTCGCCCGCAACGCGCACGCCGTTCGCGCGCAGAGTGCCGAACGCGCCGGCGGAGGGGCCTATCGAAAGCACGCCGTCCGCGCCAAGCTCCAGTTCGCCGTCGAGGACTGCGCCGGATGCCGGCAGCGCGAGCGAGCGCACCTTCACGCTCTTCGCCGCGAGCGTTCCGCCAAGCTCGAGCCTATCCGCCACGAGGTCGGCAAACGGGTGGTTCAGCGTCGCTCCGGCGGCGACGGAAACCTCGCCGTACGCCCATTCATTCGTCGCACCGCGCCACTTCGCGTTCAGTGCGCCGCTGATGCGCATGCGCAGCCGATCGGTAAGGCACTCCTTGAACATCAGCACCTCGCCGATCATCAGGCCGCCGTACGTTCCCTGTACCGACGTGCTTTCCGAGGTTGTCTTCACTCCAGCCTGCATTGCTCCGCCCATTTGTTCGATTGGCGCTCCGCCCCCGGATATGCGTTGAGAATAGACGTGGATGCCATCCCCTGTGCGGAAAGTCTTGCCTTCAACCTCCACACCGTCAATCCACACCAATCCATCACCCTTATACATGGAGTCGGGCGCAGTACCGTGGTGCATTGCGAACGAACTGCCGTTTCCGCCGGTTCCGCGGAACCAATAATACTGCAGTCCAAAGATGCAAGGGCCATAAAAATCGGTGCCGTAATCGCTGCCGTAGGTATAGTCTTTGACCTCTGGATGGTCTTGCCAGACGGCGAACACGTCATGGAGGCCAGTCAGGGACAACGAAGGTTCAAGGCATCCTCCCCAACCTTCCTGATGGTTTGCGTTGGCGAACGTGCCGAAGTCCATCATCGGCTTATCGCCGGCTGCGTTCGCGGTGACATACGGCCCGCGTACGAACAGGGATGAGTTCCAGCTGTATTTCCTGTACGACGTCGGTTTGAACAGGCGGGAGGCATCCTCCATGTCGCGCCATTGCGACACCAGCTTCTTTCCGTCAGATTCTGTCCAAGAGATCGTGTCGGCGGCATTCGCGTCAAGGTGGTATTCCGCCGAGCGCACATAAAGAGGCGACACGCTGAGCGTGCCGGCCAACACCGTAATGTTCGACATCACGGGATCAACGAGGCGCAGCTCTCCGGCACCCGTCTTGACAAAGCGGTCAGATGTGGCGGACACCGTCTGCACGCGCGACGTGCCGGCCACGTCGAACATGGCGTCGCCATCGAATGCGATGTCCGGGAGAAGCGGGGAATTGCCGCCGTTCACGGCAAACGTGCCTGCCGCCGCAACGGCGGAGGCGGTGCGCACCAGGCTCTTGAAACATAGATTCGTCTCGCCTGTGACCGTCGCAGTCCCCGATATGTCCATCGTCCCGATGCTGAACTTGAACGCGCTTACGTCCAGCTCCGCGCCCTCGTTCAGAGTCAATGCGTTCAGCTTCATGCCAAGCCACTTCGACTGCAGCTGCGCCTCCACACGCTTGGCCGTCGCCTCGGAGAGCCGGTTCGAGTAGATCACCGCCTCCGCGAGGACAAACCCGCCCGCCGTCCACATCCTGCCGACGGCGGTGCTGCCGGATGTATATCCGATCATTCCGACGTTTACGGAACTGCCCTCCTTGACCCGGTTGCGCAGCAGATGAAAGCCACGAGGAACGCGTTTGTCGTAATTGACTTTCTGCCCGTCAAGATGAATATGCTCCTTGACACCCCCATGCATGCCGACTGTATAAAAGGTGAATCCATTCCCCCCGCCGCCATCGCCACGGACAAACCAGCCGGGGTTGTTCCCCAGCAGGTTCGGTCCGGTGAACTCCTTGCCTCCGATCAGCTCATGGTCTATGGAATCGTCCCTGTCCTTCCAGACGAAGAAGAAATCCCCAAGCGGCATGCTGCTTTTCCCTTCCGGTCCAATGTTGTTGAACGCGAACATCCCCCCGTTCCCCGAAGTCATGGCCGGGGAATTGTTGGAGTTCTTGTCCTTCATCGTGCCAAAGTCGATGAGACCGAGGCCGTTCAGCTTTTCAGCCGCCACGTACGGATACCCCCATCCGCTCCATCTGCTGAAATATGCGCCGTTCCCATCCGCATCCACGACCTTGGTCAGGAAATTCGTGCCGTTTGACTGGGAGACCGTGAACGTGTCCGCGTCGCTCGCGTCAAGACGCAGCGACGGCCTGAACGTATCGTCCAGCGGAATCGCAGCCGGGCGCGCCGACGCGAAAGCGCCCTCCGCGATGACGACGGAGAGGTTCGTGATGCTCGACGTGGCGATCTCAAGGCGTCCGCCGCCGGATTTCGTCACAGTCACAGGATTGTCGCCATACACGTACTCTATCTTGAGCGTGTCGCCGGCCTCGACTACGATGTTGGTGTCGGCGGAAACCTCCACGGCGTCCTCGACCGTCGACTTTGGCTGAGCCGACTTCAGCGCCGGAACCGCCGCAGGTGCCGCCGCCAAGGCCGCCGGCACCGCATCATTTGCGCCCGGCGGCTCGGTCGCGGCATTTGCGGCCTGCCCATACTCCCGCCCCCGCGCACCGTCCGCATTCAGCAGAGGAAGCACCACGGCCGTCGCCGCGAACACGAACCCCGCCAATGCCACGAGCGATGCCGCCACAAGCGCCCACCTCGGTAGTGACAGGCGCCGCCATCCCCTGCGCTCGGCGCTCTTCGCCTTGACTTCGCGCGCTATCCTGCGCGCAAGGTCGGCTGGCGGCCTCCGCATGTGTGAGTATGCCCTGTTTACGCCCTCGAAAAGCGCGATGTGCTCTGCGCGGCGGGCGGAGAGGTATGCGCGACACTCCGCGCAGTGCTCAAGGTGGCGGTTGATGTGCGCCTCCAGCTCGCCGTGCAGCGAGATGTCGAGCGCATCCTCGATCATTCCCCTGTATTCCTGACAGTTCATGTCTTCTCCCCTTTCCATTTGAAAGCTTCCTCAAGAGACCGCTTCAGTCCGCGCCGCGCAAGATGCAGGCGCGACTTCACCGTTCCCACCGGCACATCCATAAGCTTGGACATCTCCTGAAGCGTCTTGTCCTCGAAGTAGCGCAGCACCACCGTTTCTCGAAGCGCTGGGGGTAGGTTCGCGACGGCGCGCCGCACCACTTCGGCATCCAGCTCCGGCAGACGCGACTCCGCACCCGGTTCCCCCTCCATGCAGGCGGCGATTTCGCCGCAGTCTGCCTCGTCTGCGACCTCTGCCTTCATCTTGCGCAGATCGCCACGGAAGTAGTTCAGCAGGATAGCGTAGAGCCATCCCCAGAACGGCTGCTCCGGGTTGTACTGGTCTATCTTCAGTATCGCCTGCGCAAACGTCCTGAAGACAAGGTCTTCGGCGGCATGGGAATCCTTGCAAAGTATGAGAGATGCGCCGTAGAGCCTGTCCCAGAACTCTGCGACAAGCCTTTGGGCGCCACGTTCGGCGTCGGCCCTTATCTCTTCTCCTATATCCATGTCCCCTTTGGATATATGGAGCGAACGGCGAAAAGGTTCACTGGAATTCGCTCAGGCCATCCCGCCGTTCACCTGGATCACCTGGCGCGTGATGTACGACGCACCTTCCGACATAAGGAACTTCACCGTCTCCGCCACCTCCGAGGGGCGGCCGAACCTGCGCATCGGTATCGCCTTCACCACCTCGTCTGCCGGAATGTCGCCGGTCATATCCGTCTCGATAAGTCCGGGCGCAACGCAGTTGACGGTGATGTTCCGGCGGGCCAGCTCCACGGCCAGCGACTTCGCCGCCCCGATCAGCCCCGCCTTCGCGGCGGCGTAGTTCGACTGCCCACGGTTGCCCGTCACGCCGGAAACCGACGATATGGCGACGATCCGACCGGGCGAACGCGTCTGCACCATCGGCAGCACAAGCGGCTTGAGCACGTTGTAGAACCCGTCAAGGTCAGTGCGCAGCACGCGGTCCCACTCGCCATCCTCCATCGCGGGGAAGGCGTTGTCCGCAGCGATTCCGGCGTTCAGCACCACGCCGTACGGCGCGCCGTTCTCCTCCACCCAGCGGCCAAGGGCGGCGGCGGCGGCGGCGCGGTCGGCGACGTCGAACACAAGATCGGTGCCGCCAGAGCGAACGGAATGCGTCGCCACATGGTAGCCTGCGGCAGACAGCGCCTCCGCTATTGCCTTGCCGATTCCGCGGCTCGATCCCGTGACGATTACGCTCTTCTCGCCAGCCATCATTCACCTCCCTCGCCGTAGCCGCCCTCGGCAGGGCCGTCTGCGGCATCCGGCGGCCTGTATGCCGAAAGCGATGCCTCCGCCACCATATCGCCGCCAGGCCCGTCGATCCTGCAGTCGAAGGCGGCAGACCTGTCATCCGCAAACGTGCGGCGCGCGGTGACAACGTATCTTTCCCCTTTGACGAACGCCGCCACCTTTACGTCCATCCTCCGGGTGCCGAGCACGAACCCCGCTTTGGGCCGTTCGCCATTCCGCCTGCATTCCGCGCCAACGGCGAGCGCCATCGTCTGCGCCATGTACTCCAGCGCGACGCAGGCCGGCACCCCGCCAACCTCGGCATCGTAGAACACCGACTCCGGCGACGTATCGGCCAATGCAACGGCGACGCCGGGCGTGTTGACGTCGATCACTTTCGCCAGCAGCGTCATAGGCGGACGGTGCGGCAGAAGTTCGTTCAGTTCAGGATCCGTGTTCATGCATCCATGCCCTCCACCATGCCGGAAGACGCAATCTCGCCGTTGACGGACATCGTGAACGAAAAGGCTCCGCGGCCCTTCCGCGACACCTCCAGCCGAACCCGCTCATCCGGGCGCACAAGCCGACGGAACTTTATGCGGCGATACGTGCCGGCGTCGGGGAACCCGGGAAACGCCTTGCGCGCGAAGCGCCTCACAAAGAACAGCTGCGCCACTCCAGGCAGCACAGGCAAACCGGGGAAATGCCCGTCGAACCACACGCCGTTGGACGGAAACGCCAGCTCCGCCGACAGCGAATCCGCGCTCACCGACCAGTCCAGCACCAAAGGCTCGCGCACCTTCTTTCCGCCGCGCCTGGCGGCGAGAGCGCGGGCCACATCCGGCACCGCCGCGAGAAGCCGCCTTGTGTAGTCGCTCGTCGGATTGCCAAACACCTCCTCCGAAGTGCCGGCGTCCACAAACTCCCCGCGCTGCATCACGCACACGCGGTCGCAGACGTTCTTGACGACGGCGAGATCATGGGCGATCAGCAGGATGGACAGGCCGAGATCGCGCCGGAGGTCGCGCAGCAGGTTGAGGATTCGCGCCTGCACGCTCACATCAAGCGCGCTCACAGGCTCGTCCGCTATCAGCACCTCAGGCTCGCAGGCAAGCGCGCGCGCAATGCTCACGCGCTGGCACTGGCCCCCGGACATCTCTCGCGGGTACTGCTCCAGCACCGCCGCGCTCAGCCCGACTATGTCAAGCAGACCGGCGGCGGTCTGGCGCGTGTTCCGCTTGATCCTGAGAGTCTCCTCAAGCGCCTGGCGGACGGTCATGCGCGGATTGAGCGAACCCACGGCGTCCTGGAACACCATCTGCATCGACTTCGCGCGGCAGGAGATAGTTCCCGAGAACGGCCTTTCGATTCCGATGAGCGCCTTGGCAATGGTCGATTTGCCGCTCCCCGACTCTCCCACTATGCCAAGAGTCTCGCAGCGCGCCAGCGTGAAACTCACGCCTTTCACCGCCTCCATCCGCCCATAGCGCACATGGAGGTCCTTGACTTCGAGGACTGGCAGCTCTTCGCTCATTAAATCATCTCCCAAGGCCCGATAGTATAGCACATACTCGCCCTGCGCAGGGATGGTCTGATCGAAATAATCAATAATCAACACCGCGCCGTGAAATTCACCGGCGAAACCCCAAAGGTGCGCTGCCCTCAACGTCGCCGCCCCCCTCCGAGTTTTCTACAGAGTGTCTTTTCTATTTGACAAACTGGGTCCCCGTTTTCGCACATTATGTGAAGGAAGTGCCGGAAAGCGCATTGCCTTGGGCCGCGCACATCGCGTATAATTCGGCTTTTCCACAAACACGAAAGACACGCGATGAGCAGCAGGAAGCCCAAGGCAACGCGGAGGAGAATGATATCATTGCGGAAGCGCTTCAGCGGCACGAGAACGACCTTCACCGCGTGCTTCTTCGGGTTGAACGACGCATGCTGCTCCATGACTGGCATTGCGTTCCTCCCTGATGCTGTTACTCGTTGCGGCTGACAGTATAGCATACCGCGTCTGACGATGAAACAATATGGTCTGACCTTATTGTATTTTTCGTCTGACGATATTATGATTATGGTCTGACGATATTCTCTTTATCGTCTGACGATAATTCAAATATGGTCTGACCATAATTATGATATCGTCTGACGATAATTATCATTTGGTCAGACCATATTATCGTATCCCTGCTGCCCTCAAACGCCATCCCCTCTGCCATCAGCCTTCCTGCGCTCTGCCCAAAGCTTCCCGCCTCGCGCGCAAGCATCATGGCGGAGAGAATCATCGCACGCGACTGAAAACCAAATCCCCTATACGGCAGAAGTTCCGCGCATTTCGCACGGAACCGTGACTTTCTGCGCTATCCGAATCTGCCTATGGGATGGTAGTGGAAGTGTACGCTACGCAGGGCGCGTTCTCCACATCGCCCTGCACAAGCACCTCCGCCGGCTCAAGCAGGATGTCGCGGATGGTCTGCATGTCCGCCTCGGTGAAGCCCAGGCCAAGCACGTACCTGCGGATGCGCTCGGAGAGCGTAGCGCCCTCGAACCTGTCGAACGAAGAGACGAAATCCGCGAACCACTTCAGGTGCCGCGCATCGTTCACGCCGCCCTGCCATGCGGTGACCTGATAGTCCTTCCATATCTCGTCGTCGTCAAGACCCAGTATGCCGTGCAGTATCGTGGCCACCGTGCCGGTGCGGTCCGCTCCGCCAATGCAGTGGAACACGATCGGGTAGTTGGAGCGGTCGAGGAACACACGCAGCACGCGGCGCGTATCTTCGGCGCCGGTCGTGTGCACCGCCGCGTAGCCGTGGTAGTTCTCCTCCATAGTCACGAACTTCACGCCCGCGCCGAGCGGAGAGCCTGTCATGCCGAAACGCTCCCGCGTGCTGCGCAGGTCAAGGTCAGTCCTGATCCCGAGCACCTCGCACATGTATGCGCGCCACTCCTCCGTGAGACGGGCCGAGCCAGGCTCCTTTGGCGGCGTCTTGACCAGCCTGAGGAAGTTCTTGTCGAGCTGCCGGCCGGACTTCAGCTTGGCCGAGTATCTCGCGCCCTGCTCGCCCATGCCCGCCAACTTGCCCTCGGCCTCGAGGCGCAGTATCTCGTCATACGTGTAGAATACCGTCTTGGCGTTGTTGTTCAGCCCGGACGAACGGTACACCATCCCTTGCCTCACGCGCCGGCCATCGACCACGCGCCCGCCCAGATCGCGCATGTTCGGCACCTTGGGCACGCGGATCAGGCGCGGAGCCTGGTCTTCCGTGCGGAACGAGCCTTTTGCGCACATCCCGCCTCCGCATACGGTCCAGTCGTAGGTGCGAGCAATCTCCAGATTCCATACCTCCACGCTGTTCGACGCCACCGTCGCCGAGAACCAAGGCCTGTCAGCGCCGCGCTTCGTTACCTTGACCTCGAACGGTCCGCCCTCTCCGCGCCATTCGAGCCTGACTGGCTGGGGATCGGAGCGGTAGCGTTTTA
>CAMPAA010000088.1 GCA_946631345.1 uncultured Verrucomicrobiota bacterium | reverse complement strand
CCACACGCAAACGCCCGGCCCGACCGCGTAGAACGCGATGAACATGAAGAAGAACACCGTTGCGATCACGCCGGTCGTCATCGAGGCCGCCATCCAGCCCTTCGATATCGCCAGGAACGTCGCGCCCACGCCCGAAAGGCCGATGATGATGCCGCTCGTGCCGAGCTTGAGAAGGAACTTGCGGCCCTTCTTGTCCACAAGCGTGCAGGCCACGATGGTCATGAGCATGTTCATCACCTTGATGGCGAGGTCGGAGAAGTTGGCGAACGCGCCCTGAAGCCCCGTCTCGCGGAAGATCGTGACGGTATAGTTCAGCACCGAGTTGATGCCGGTCGTCTGGTTGCACGCAAGGATCGTCACGGCGAGCAGGAACGGTATCACGTACTTCTTCTGGAAGAGCGAGTCGGTGGCGGCGGCGTTGGCGGCCTTCTGCGCCGCCTCGGCGGCGTCGGCGGCCTTCATCTCCGCGAGGATCTCCTTGGCCTTCTCTTCGCCGTTGTTTGCGGCGAGCGAGGCCAGCGCCTCGTCTTCGCGTCCGCGCCTGTACAGCCAGCGCGGGGACTCCCTGAGCTTGAACGCGCCGAGGAAGAGGATCAGGCCCGGCACCGCCGAGCACCAGAAGATCGTCTGCCATGCAGCGATCCAGCTCTTGATGGTATCCGGCGCGATCGTCTCGCCCTCCGCCGGGGCGTGCGCCGCGCCGACGAGCATCGTGACCACAAGCCCGATCACGGCGGCGAACACGAGGCCTATCGTAAGCAGAAGCTGGAACATGCCGGTGCCCTTTCCGCGCGAATTCGCGTCAAGGCACTCTGCGAGATACATGGGCACGACCACGCCCACAAGCCCCGCCGATGCGCCCTGGAGCGTGCGCCCGAAGGTGAGCAGCCAGAAGTTGCCGCCCTCGCACCAGCCGCTCGCGCAGATCACCGGGATGGACAGCGTGAAGCAGAACGCCGAGAAGATGATGAGCTTCTTGCGCCCGAACCATTCGGCCAGCTGGCCGGCGAACAGGGAGGAGATCACCGACCCCCACAGCACCATGCCGACCACAAAGCCGATCTGCGTCTTCGTGTAGGAAGCAGTGTTCTCGATGTACGGAAGCGCGGCGGCGATCACGCCCACGTCGATGCCGTAAAGCAGCCCGCCAAGCCCTGCCATAACCAGCAGGTACATAGCATACCGTTTGACCTTGTCGTTCATGTCTGTATTTCCTTTCGTCTGTTAGTTTGAGGTCGCCGCGGCCTCTTCCTTGGCGAACACTTTGGGGAAAAGCCGCTCCGCAAGCTTCTGGCAGCTGTCGAAATCCTCGACGGCCTTGTTTACCAGCTCCTCTACGCGCGCCGGGACTGTCGGCTCGTCCGGGAAGAGGGTGCTCATGGTGAGGGCTGCGCCGAACATGAGGTTCGACCACTCCTTCAGGCCTACATGGGCCTTCGTGCGGTCCTGCACCAGCCCGATGATGAGGTTGTTGAGCATTCCCGGCTGCTCGAAGTAGAACTTCTTCCAGTGGTATTTCTCCGGCTTGGGGGCTACCGGGTTGTCCCTCAGCGAACGCTTCTTCGGCGTAGGCCGCTGGAGCGTGAGCGTGGCGGCGTCGGTCGCGACGATCTTCGTGCCGCGCGGGTACGTGCCCATGGTGAACGTGAAGCCGCGCCCATGCTTGATGAAGTGGTTCTGAAGCATCTGCATGCACCTGATCTTGTGAATCTGGTCCATGACCGCCTGCCGCCCTTCGCGCGTGAGCTTCTCGTAGCTGTTCGTCATGTCGCCCATCTGGCGCATGGCAAACTCCCAGTCGAGCCGCTTGAGCTCCTTTAGCGAAAGCTCGCCGTACCTCTCGTTGGCGCGCGCGATTTCGCTATCGGCCTTCGCCTTGTACTCCTCCTCGGCCTTCTTCTTCGCGGCCTCGGCGGCCTCGGCGGCGGCCTTCTCTGCGGCGAGCTTGGCGGCGCGCGCACGGGCGCGCTCTATCTGCTGCTTGGTGGTGGATACGAGCGTGGGAGCCTTCTGCTTGATCGCGCCGGCCTTCTTCAACGCCTTCTCGATATCCTTCTGCGCCTTCATCGCCTCGAACTCCTCGACAAGGTCGGCCGTGAGCTTCGCCAGCTTCTCGGCGTCGTCCACGCTCTCCACCTTCATCTGCTCGCCCCGTTCGGCCTTTGCGGTGATGAGCATCATGCAGGCGTTCACGCGGATTTCGGCGGCGCGCACCGTCCAGAGGTCGGTCCACAGCTGCTGGAACGCCTTCAGCTGCGGCGGGAACTCGATCTTCGGCGCTTCAGGCTTCTTCTCTTCTTCGGGCGGAGCCGCAGGTGCAGGCTTGCCGTCCTTCTTCGCGTCCTTGCCCTTCGCGTCCTTGCCCTTGGCATCCTTACCCTTCGCGTCCTTGCCCTTGGCGACCGGAGCCTTTTCCGCATCCTTCTTGTCCGCCTTGGCGTCGGCTTTAGCAGCCGGAGCGTTGGTGGCGGCGGGAGCCGGAGTCGCAGCAGGCGCGTTGGTGTCGGCGGCCGGGGCCGGAGTCGCAGCCGGGGCGTTGGTGTCGGCGGCCGGGGCCGCCTCCTGCGCTGGAGCAGCGGCCTGCGCAAGCTTGGCCGCAGCCTGGGCTATCTTCTCCTCGACCTTGTTCGAATAGGCAACGGCATCGAGATAGTCCTTGGTCTCTGGCGCGATCAGCACCGGTCGGCACGCTTCGCGCATCTCTGGGTCGAGCATCGCAAGGAACGCGTCGGAGGCGCCCTTCACCTCCTTCTCGGACTTCGCGCGCAGATCGACCACAAGCGCGGCGAAATCGTTGGCGCTCTTGAGGGTCGTCTTGATGGCCGCGCGCGCCTCGTCCGCCTTCGCGTTCATGAGCGCAGTGCGTTCACGCTCGGCGGCGGCGCGCGACGACTGGACGTACCACACCAGTCCGCCTGCGGCGAGCAGAAGGACGAGCACCACGCCCAAAGCGCCCAGCGCTATCATCTTGCCTATCGTCATCTGCTTCTTGGCGGGAGCCTCCTCAGCCGCTTCACCGGCGGCTTCCGGCGACGCCGGCTCCTCTCCGGCGCTCCCCTCAACGGCGCTGGCGGAATCGCCGTCCTGCAGCGTATCATGGCTTTCGGCTGAGGTGGCATTCGTCTTGAGCATCATGCGGCGCTTGCCCTTGATCACAAGCCTTTTCCCGCCCTTGTGCCCGGCGGACGTCGGAGCCGCAGTCCCGGCGGCGGCTGGCGCGGCCTCGCCGACTTCCGCTGCGGCGGCGGCCTTCTCGTCGATGGCTATGCCGGCGGCCAGAAGCTTGTTGATGTCGCCAAGACACGCCTCCCATGTCGGGTAGCGGTCGATGACCTCGCGCGCCATCATCTTGAGGATTATCCGGTCAAGCTCCGCAGGGAGCCCCGGACGCACCGCGCTTGGCGGCTTGGCGTCCGTAAGGAAGCGGGCCTTCACGACCTCGTTCGGGTCTGCGCCCTCGAACGGCGCAACGCCGGTCAGCGCATGGTAGATCGTCGCGCCAAGCGAGTACATGTCCACGCGGAAGTCGGTTACGCCCTTGCGCACCTTCTCAGGCGCGATGTAGTACGGAGTGCCCCATATCTCGTCGCCGGAATTGTCGTCCTGCATTCCGGCGAGGCCGAAATCGACGATCTTCGCCGCGCCCGTCGCATCGAACAGGATGTTCTCCGGCTTGATGTCGCCGTGCACGAGGCCCTGGTCGGCGGCGCACGAGAGGCCTTCGGCGACCTGCTTGCACACGCGCATCACGCGGGTGGGGTCGATGTTCCTGCCGTGCACCTCCATGAGGCGCAGAAGCGAGCCGCCGCCCGCCATCTCCATGGCGATGTACGGCTGCCCGTCAACGATGTCGTAGGAGTATATCTGCGCGATCGACGGGTGTATCAGCCGCGCCGCCGCCTGCGCCTCGCGCTTGAACCGCTCCAGGAACTGCGGATCCGCGCCAAGCGACTTGAGCATCACCTTGAGCGCGACCTGCCGGTCGAGCATCTTGTCGCGGGCGAGGTACACGCCGCCCATGCCGCCGTGGCCAAGCTCGCGCTCCACGATGAACCGCCCAAACTCGCATGGCGGCTTCAGTATCGTCTCTTCGTTGTCACTCATCGCTAATCTCCCAAAAAGTCGTGCGTCCTGATATCATCTGACTGGCCCGAAATGCGCACTCGCGAACGGCCAGAACACGCCGCCGGCGATGCCCCGCAGGTTGCGCGCCGGAACGGTTCCCCAGTAGCGGCTGTCGTAGCTCGCCGGGCTGTTGTCCCCGCACGCGAAGTACTCGGTCGCGCCCATTGTGAACGTGGGCGACATGTCCGTCCGGCTGGAGTCCGGGCCTGGATCGAACGGCGGACAGTTCGCCGGCCGTATGCCGTCCATCTTACGCCCGTTCACGATCAGGTCTGGCTTCACGATCTGGACGGTGTCGCCGGGCGTTCCGCACATGCGCTTGATGTAGTGAGTGCCCTGCGCCAGACCCTTGATGCCGGTGGTCGAGAATATCATCACGTCCCCGAGGCGCGGACGGCGGAAGTTCCACAGCCAGCGGTTCACGAACAGGAAGTCGCCTATCCGCCGGTAGCCGCACCAGATGCGCTCGCCGGCCGCCACATGGTCGCCATGCCCCTTTCCGCCGATCAGCCGCCCGGTGCCTTCGATGAAGGCGTCCGTCGGGATCTTCTCGCTGACGCCCGGCTCCGCCGCCACGCAGACGATGTAGTGCCCGTTGTTGTCCGGCCGCACGATGAGGGTACCCGAACACGGAGCCTTGAAATCGACGAACGTCTCCCCGGAGACGAGCCACTTGAGCTGCCTTAGCACCGGCGTACGGTCCCACAGCGTGGCGTCCTGCGGTCGCTTCGGCTCCGACCAGTTGCCGTAGAGCGTGGGGCGCATCGAGCCGGTGGGAATGTTGAACGGCTCGTAGAAATATGCGCGGAACGCCATCGCCACGGATATGGACACGACAAGGATGTCGAGCCATTCCCGCCCGACCGCAAAGCTTTTCGGCGGATCGAGCTCGGAGAGCAGCTCCATGCAGCGGGCGGAATCCTTCGCCCTCCAAGCGGCTGACAGCTCGCCGAACGGGGCGGCGAACTTCCCGGTGCTGTATTCGGGAAGGTCTTCATGCGACAGCAGAAAGACGCGGGCGGCACTCAGTGTCGCCTTGATCTCCTTGCGCCTTTTGGCTTCACGTGAAAATGGAAGATAAAACATTTACGCGCATTATAGCGCAATGCGCCTCCGATTTCAACCCCAGCCGGAAAGTTCCCACGGAATCGTGGTATAATACGCGGCGATGGAGAAAAGATACGATGAAGAGGTTCAACACGACAGGGCCATGCCTGCATAGACAAAGATGAGTCCATTCTTCTCAATTATAATACCCTGTTGCGACGTGGAGCCGTACGTGCGGGAATGTTTCGATTCCGTCCTGAACCAGCCGTTCGCGGACTGGGAGATAATCGTGGGCGTCGAAACGTCCGCCGACCGCACCGAGGCAATCGTGCGCGAATACGCCGCGAAGGATGCGCGCGTCAGGATGTTCACCGGGCCGCGCAGCGGAGGATGCTCCGCCACCCGCAACAAAGGCGTTACGACGGCACAGGGCGAATACGTGATATTCCTCGATGGCGACGACACCATCGCCGAAGGTTCCCTCCAGCGCCTCCACGACAAGATCGCCGCCCGCCCCGGCGCAGACCTTTACCCGTGCGCCATCCGTGTCAACGACGAATAACGCTTCAATGAGGGAAAATAATACCAAAATCGGCAATCAAGCGCAAGCAACTCCCGAAAGCACCTAAAGCTTATGATAGCTGCGATACCAGGAGGCAAACACGGGGATCCCCTCTCGGATCGTGGTCGTCGGCTCGTAGCCGACGGCCTTGTGCAGCTTGTCGATGCTGGCGTAGGTGGCGTACACGTCCCCCGCCTGCATCGGAAGCATCTCCATCTTCGGCTTGATGCCGAGCGCCTGAGCCAGCGTCTCGATCACGTCCAGGAGCTTCTCGCTGCGATGGTTGCCGATGTTGAAGATGTCGTAGCGCGGGAGGTTCGCCGCCTCGACCACGCGCACGATGCCGTTCACGATGTCATCCACGTAGGTGAAGTCGCGCAGCATGTCGCCGTTGTTGAACACCTTGATCGGGCGGTCGTGCAGCATCGCATCCGCGAAGAGCGAAAGCGCCATGTCCGGACGGTACCAGGTGCCATAGACCGTGAAGAACCTGAGGCCGATCGTCTGCATCCCGTAGAGGTGAGAATACGTGTGCGCCATCAGCTCGTTGGCCTTCTTCGTCGCGGCGTAGAGGCTGACGGGAGTATCCACCTGATCGGACTCCTCGAACGGCATCTTCTTATTTCCGCCATACACCGATGACGACGAGGCGAACACGAGCTTGGGCATCTTTTCGGCGTGGCGGCAGCATTCCAAGATGTTGAGGAAGCCCTCAAGGTTTGTCTTCTGATAGACGAACGGGTGCGTGATGGAATATCGCACGCCGGGCTGGGCGGCGAGGTTGAGAACCACATCCGGCGCCGTCTCGGCGAATGCGGCTTTCAGTTTTTCGAGATCGCAGATGTCGATCTCCCGGAACGCATAGCGCGCAGGGGTGCCATCCGCAGCCGCCGCCCCCCACGAGTCCGCCAACTGCGTTTCGCGATCATGCTTCAGCTGAACGCTGTAGTAGTCGCAGAAGTTGTCGATGCCGAAGACCTCCCATCCGCGGCGCAGAAACGCCTGCGACGCGTGGAATCCGATGAACCCGGCCGATCCTGTTATCAGAATCTTCATAAGGACAGCTCCCTCCTCAGCACCAAATGCAAACCCGTTTTTCCTTCATTCATATTGCGGCATATTATACCACATTGCACCAACTGCAGAATCATCAATTTCTGCCCACGGGGGATTTTCAAAGCCTGAAATCTGCTATAATATGCGCAACGATTTTTGAAAGGAAGGTATGATACACACGCGATGAGACCCTTTTTCTCCCTAATCGCCCCCTGCTGCGACGTAGAACCCTACGTGCGCGAATGCCTTGATTCCGTGCGGAACCAATCCTTCTCGGACTGGGAATGCCTGATTGGCGTTGAGACGTCCAAGGACAAGACCGAGGAAATCGTGCGCGTGTATGCGGCGAAGGATTCGCGGTTCAAGGTGTTCACCGGACCACGCAGCGGATCATGCTCCGCCTCCCGCAACACCGGCATCGACAAGGCGACGGGCGAATACGTCATCTTCCTCGACGGCGACGACACCATCACAGAGGGTTCCCTCCAGCGGCTCCACGACAAGATCCTTGAGCGCCCCGGCGCCGACCTCTATCCCTGCGCCATACAGGTGCACAACGACATGACGGGCAAGGACGAAGAGTTGCGCGACAACTATCCAAGCGATTTCAAGGGCGAGCTGTCCGGACCCGAGGCGACGATCCTCACCGAACAATCCTGCAAAGGCGTCTGCCCCATGCTCCAGCTGTCCGTGTTCAGGAGACAGCACCTCGTCGACAACGACCTAAAGTGCATCTACGGCCTTCGCCGACAGGACAGCGAATTCTCGCCGCGCGCCCTCTATCTTGCGAAGCGGGTGGTTCCCCTTCACGAACCTTTCTACATCTACAGGCTCCAGGCCACGTCCGTATCGTCATCCGCCCGGGGCGAGGGATACTTCCACGGAGACTGGGCGACCATCATCCGTTCCCTCCTCGCCTTCCACGCGAAGGTCTCCGCGGAACCCGGATTCGACCGGCGCCTCTCCGAGATCTGGGGGCGCAAATGGACGGGCTGGCTGTTCTACTTCTGGTTCGACCCGGAGAAGGTCCGCAAGATACCCCGCGTCCAGCGCGTCGAGACACTTTCATCGCTCTTCGCCGATGGATTCAGCGACTTCAACATTCTCCTGAAATCCTTGCCCCGCGCCAGGCGGATCGCCGGCGGATGGGTCCGGACGTTCGTGCGGCATCCGGCTCTGCGCGGCCTGTCGGAGCTGTTCTTCAAGGCCTACTTCCATCTCGCGGGCGCGCGGCGTCAGGCGGAGGGCGTCCGATGAAAAACGTTCTCCTCTATTACAGTTTCGGCTTCTCATTTGGCGGCGGCGACTATCTCCCCCTCATGTTCATCGCGGCGCTGCAAAAAACCTGCAACCTGACGGTGGCGGTGGATATGGCCTGCAATCTCGAACGATCGGCCAAGACCTTCGGCATCGACATCGACCTCACGAAACTGAAGGTCGTGCAGGTCACGCCCCCCGACTACAGTCCTAAGAAACATAACGTATTCCTCTCGCTGTACCGGTTCAGACGACTGAAGCGGTTGGCCAAAGAAGCAGATGTCTGCCTCTCCGCCTCCAGCATCATGGATTTTGGACGGCCCGCCCACCAATTCATCAACATGATTGCGTTTGGCGATCCCGCCTTCACCGCCTTCGCGCAAAATCGCGGCGGTCCTGTCCGGGAGAGATTGTCGACAAAGGTGAAGCGCTTCCTTTCGGATTCCGTGCTCCGCCCCCTTCTCGGCATGCGCTCCAAGCGCGACATCATCTGTGACCGAAGGGAACGGATCTATCCAAACTCCCGTTTCGTCGAGAAGCTCATGACGGCGTTCTACGGTCCGTTCAACAGCACCCTCTTCTATCCGCCCACGCTGTTCGAGGCGGAACCTTCCGTCCTTCCACGCGATCCGCTGAAGGTTCTGTACATCGGGCGCATCATTCCGGAGAAACGCTTAGAAGAGATCATCGACATCGTCGAAAGAGCGCGTGCCCTCACGGGACTTGACCTGACGTTCCATGCCGCAGGGCGTCTCGACCAGACACCGGCATACGGCAAGAAGCTCAGCCAGATGGCCGAGGAAAGAACGTGGCTGAAGTTCGAGGGCGCCCTGTATGGAGAGGAAAAGAAACGGTTTCTGCTGTCGGGTTCTTACGCCCTGCACGCCGAGCGCGACGAGGCCTTCGGCATATCGGTGACGGAATACCTGAGCTCCGGCCTGATTCCCATCGTCCCCGACGAGGGCGGAACGCCGGAGATCGTCGATTCGTCCGAGTTGACGTACCACACGCTCGAAGATGCCGCACAGATCCTGGCGCATCTCCAGGTTGATGCCGCGTTCCGCGAAAAGATGCAGCGGCATTGCGCCGAACGCGCCAAGCTGTTTTCACGCGAGGCCTACGAAGAGCGGCAAAAAGAGCTCCTTGCCCAAATCCTCAACAGCAATCCTAGTACTCTCTAACCACAAGGCCTTCGCACGATCAGGCGCAACGCTTTCGCATGACGTCCCAAAGCGCGATGATGGCCAACGACGTCAACCAGACCAGCGCCCACAGGCCAAGCGAATGGACCATGTTCAATGGCTCAAGATGGTTTGCCCGTATCGCAACGGAGAAGAGTCTGGCGATGAGCAAGTGGACATAATACACACTAAGGCTCGTTCGTGACAGAAACGAGGCGACACGGGAACTTGGGATGGACGGGGCGGAAAGCGCCAGCAGCAAGGTCAAGACAACGATGAAATCAATCGCGTGCCAATAGATCGAATTTTGCAAAAGGACATGGGCAATCATTGCCGGGACGACGACGAGGGCGGCACCTCTCCGTATGCGTTGCAGTGCAGCCGAAGCATGCGACCTTCGCACGAGACGGGAAAGACCCATGCCAAACATGAGCCATCCGAACAAACGGACGTCATAGTGGACAAAGCGCGTCTCCCAGTAATCCCCAACGAACCCGATCATCACACCGCCAATCAGATAGGCCCAGCCGCCGCGAAGCTTCGCCCAGGGGATCCGATCCACGATGATCAACAGGGCAGAGGCGATGAATAGACACGGCACAAACCAAAGGTGAACCTCGGCCGAGCCACGGAAGACCGCCTTTGCAATAAAGCAGGGACTGAGACCTGCAAGGTAGCCGCGCGGGGTGCCGAAGGCCAAATCAAGGAGCGACAGCGCAACCAGATAGGCCGCCGTCCACATCAGATAGGTCGGCAAGAGGCGCTTCGCCCGGTGGATGATCAAATGTCCAATCTGCCGGTCCCGCGATTTGTCGATGAGAATTGCCAAGAGGAACCCGCTTATTGCGGCGAAAATCTCAATGCCGACATCTGATCCAAATGTCGAGATATATGTCCACGCGGGTGTTGTTCCAACAGAGAGATGAACCGCAACAATGAACAGTGCGGCAAAACCGCGAAGCCAGTCAAAGCCGTTATAGCGTGCGGCTTCTCCCGGACCGTTGCCTTCTCTGCTGTTCATGACTGGTTTTGATCTCCGAATGACGGGAACCCGTTACTGTCAAACAGCTAAAACTTATTTCGCCAAGATCCCATGAAGAAGCTTCTGATGCGGCAAAAGGCGGCAGCGGATGCCAAGCTTATGCGGCAATTTGACTCGCTTCCCCGCGATGGATGCAACTAGATCCTCCAGACGCGCCCGATGCTCGCGCGCCATACGCAAGAATGCTTCGCGTATCTCCTGCGGCGGAACGGGATGCGACTTCCAGTATTCAACCCCTTCCGCGACGGATTCTGGCGTATCCTTCGCCTTGAATGCGGAGAACTCGGGCAGCAAGGAATCACGTCCTCCGACATTTTCGGTATTCACAACCGGGAGGCCGCAAAGAGAATACTCGCCGCACGCGAACATGGCACCCTCCATGGCCGACAACGCCAACCCACAGCGTGCTTTGGCAATGTGCCGTCCGATCCACCACGAATTGATCTTCTCCTCCCATCGGGCATAAGGGACCGTCCGCATGATTTCCTGAAAGTAATCTTCCTCCTTCCGAGAACGCGACCCCACGAGATAAAGGTTTTTGACTTTCGCCGCCAGTGCATGGCGCTTGAACGGCGTGATACGCGCAAGATAGATGGCATCAAACGAACGTTTGTCCGTCGCGAGCGGAAAGCGACGCGGATCCAGGAAGGCATTGTGGGAACAGAAGAGGCACTCCGCAATGTCCGAGAGAATCGGCAATGCCGCCTCCTCGTTCACGAGAAAGACGATCCGCGCTTCGGGGAAGATTCGCCGCGCCTCGGCCATACGTTCCTTGAGTTCGGTCGCGAACTTCGGCTCAAAGACCGACCATCCCATCTGCAGCAACACCGTGATCGCCTTACCCGGCGGCAGGGACCGTCGAAACGCGTCGAGGTTGCGCAGAAAATCGATGTCAAACGACACAATGATACGCGGCGAGCGGTTCAGCTGGTAGGCTGGAAGATAATTCAAAAAAGCCACGACGCACTCCCTTCTTTTCTCTCAAGAATCTTGAACCGTGAAAACATAAGGATTCTTCACCTTCCGGTAAAGATGCAAACTCCAGATCGCCAAGGCAATGGCAAAAAAGGCGGTCAGCGGGAAAATGCCCCTGTACTTTGACCAGCCCGGATTGGAAAGCCAGATAAACGACCCGACATGCGGAATGCGCCCAATCATCGCGCCGACCCTTTCGATGACACTTCCCGGCAACATGAGATACGCGGGGAAGCATGCGGTGATCCCGAAATAACGCCAGTTCCGCTCCTTCGCGAACGCGAACAGCCGAATGAAGAAAAGCGGGAACACAAGGGAATAATCATGAAGCGAATGATAAGAGATGAGCATGGTCAGCGAAAGGACGCACAGAAGCAACGTATCGGAGACGGCACGCGATTTCATTTCACGCCACAGGAGCCACAGGATTGGCACGGCCGCGATCCCTTTCAGAATCAGGTTCGCCACAGGCGACAGGAAAAAACCAAGATGACATGAGGTGATGCCCGCCTGACTATAATGGTTGACGCCGGTTGGCTTAAACAGACTGACCACGGCCTCAAAATAACCCTGATAGACTTCGATAAGGGAATTGCCGCAAAGCGCGGGCGAGAGCGACAGGAGGACAAATATCGCAAACGCCACAAGGCAAAGCTTTCGATGTCCCTTGAAGAAGAGAAGCGGCGCAAAGACGGTGAGGAGGCTATATTTTGCCACGGCAATGATGGCAAACAACAACGGCTGAAAGAACTTGAGTCGCGGCAGCCAGAACAGGCCGTAGAGACAAAACGTCAGAATCACCGGAATCTGTCCGATGCGCATCGTCTGCAGGACATTCCAAGAGGACAGATAGGCAAAGGCGCAGACCGCAAAGAGGAGTTGCCTTAAACCGGGCCGCAGGAAGTCTTGCCACCGATAACCACAGGCACGGACAAGCGTCAGCGCCGTGACGAACAAAACGATCAGGACATTCAGCACAAGATAGCCTATCTGAAGGGCATCGCTCCAGGCAAATCCCGGCAGAGCGAACAGAAG
>CAMPAA010000087.1 GCA_946631345.1 uncultured Verrucomicrobiota bacterium | reverse complement strand
CGGATTGGGGGCAATCCGCCCTGCGATTCTGGCTGGTTGCGGGAGAAACGCGCAGGATGCGCGTTTTACCAGGCCGATACCCTTTGAGGATTGTGGGTTCGTGCGCTTTCGTGTGCCGCGCAGGCGGAGTTTCGCCGCTCTCGCCCGTTTTCGTGGTCGCGCGTATGCGCCATGCCACACTTTGCGGCGCTATACCCCTGCCTAAAGGCACTCCCACCCCTGCCTAGGCAATGGGCAAGTGATAGTTATCACTCGACGAAGTCATAGGCATCACTTGGTAAAGTGATAGTTATCACTTTGCAAAGTCATAGGCATCACTTCGCCAAGTCATAGTTATCACTTCGCCAAGTCATAACTATCACTTTGCCGCACCCTAGGCAGGGCAATGGCTCGGCCTAGCAAGGGGTGCCTGACCGTCCAAAGGAGAGTCATCTTGTCTGCGCATAGATGATGTCTGGCGGCGGAGCGGAGGCGAACGTCACCTTGCGGTGCGTGGCAGGATGCGGAAACGATATCTCCACGGCGTGCAGAAGCGGTCGGCGAGGCGGCGAAGCGAGACTCCTGTCGCGCACCTGATCGCCGTATAGCGGATCGCCTGCTATCGGGTGCCCAATATGTGCGGCATGCACGCGTATCTGGTGCGTGCGCCCCGTCTCGATGACGAACTCCACCAGCGCCAGAGCGCCGTGCCGGGCAAGGACCGTCCAGTGGGTCACGGCCGGCTTCCCGTCGCGTTCGACCACCGCCATGCGCTTCGCGTCGAACGGCTTCCGCCCGATCAGGGTGCGGAGCGTTCCGGTCGCCGGCTTCGGCGCGCCATGCAGAACGGCAAGGTAGGTCTTCTTTACATGCCCATGGCTCTCGAACTCCCGCCTCAACGCCAGATATGCACGCTGGGTTCTGGCGAAGACCATAACTCCGCTTGTCTCCCTGTCGAGCCGATGCACCACGCCGGGGCGCTCATCGCTGCCGACGCCCGCCATCTCCGGGTAGCGCGCCAGCAGCAGATCGCACATTGTGCCGTCGGGATATCCAGGCGCGCGGTGAACGATCATTCCCGCCGGCTTGCTGACGACGATGATATCGGCATCCTCGTGCAGTATCTCCAGCGAATCTCCGCCATCTGCGGCCTTGCGCCTATTCACCCATCACCTCGATGCCTGCGGGAACGCTCTTCTCAACCGCAAGCCTGCCGTTCTCCAGCCGCCACGACACCGATATGCGGCCCTTTGGCGTATCAAGCCAGCCGGAGGCCCATGTAAGCCCGGCTACGGCATGGGGCGCGATGCGCACCTTGTCGCAACCCACGGCGTCATCGCACACCGCGATGCCGAGCACGTACCGCACGAACCACTGCTCCACGCTGCCGAACATCGGATGGCAGTTGCTGTAGGAGTTGTGGCACGGCTTCTCGAACCAGTCCTCCCACAGCGTTGTCGCGCCGCGGTCGAGCAGGAAGAAGTAGCCGGGCGCGCCCTCATGCGTCGCCACCTTGCCGGCCAGCGCTGCGTCGCCGTGCGCGGAAAGGTATTCGAAGAGGTACTGCGTGGTGAATATGCCGGTGGTTAGCGCGTCGCCGTGGTCGGCGATGTCGCGTTTCAGCCGCGCATAGGCCGCGGGCACGTCCTTAGCGTCCAGCAGACCATGGTAGAGCGCGAAGAGCTGTTCGCCCTGCTTGCCGTCGTTCACAAGGCCGCCGCCCTTCACGTACTTCGCGCGGAACTTCGCCGCCACGCGCGCGGCGTGGCGCGCAAGTGCCTCCGCCTCCGAAGCCCTTCCCAGAATTCGCGCGAATTTCGCCGTCTTCGAAAGGAACTCATGCCAGTGCGCGAGACATGAAAGCCCGCAGTCCGCCTTCTCTACGGCTATCCAGTCGCCAAGGCACTGCGGTATGTCGTCCTCGGGGTACCTCGCCGAGAGTATGCCGATGTAGCGCATGAGCGCAGGATACGCCTCGCGCAGAGCGTCGAGATCGCCGTCGTAGCGCACGAGGACATCCAGCAGCACAGGCACGCCCACGGCCCAGCCCATAGGCGCGACTTCCCTGCCGCCCGTCTCGCCTGGCGGAATCACGGAGCGCGATCCGATGCCGACATAAGGCGCGGTCTCGGTGAAGAGCCCGTCGCCTTCGGCCTCGTCCAGGAAATCCCGCAGCATCTTGCGGTAGAACGCCTGCATAGCCCAGTTGCACCGGAAGGACTCCGCCGTACACGCGAGATCGCCGCCGTAGCCGAACTTTTCGCGCCCCGGACAGTCGCTCTGCACGCTCTGCATGTTCGAGCGGAACGTGCGGCGGCACACCGCGTGCAGCTGGTTGATCCGCGCGTCGGAGCACTCGAAATGCGCGGCTTCCTTGACGTCTGCCGACCAGGCCAGCATTTCGAAGTCGTCAGGACGCGGCATACGCTCCAACCCCTCGACCTGTATGTAGCGGAAGCAGTGGAACGTCATGCGCGGCTCGAACACGGCTTCGGCGACCCCGGCCGATATCCAGGTGTCGCACTGCTCCGCTATCCCGAAGAGAGGGCCGCGCTTGGGATTCTTGATCTGTCCGGCGACGGCGGTCATCACGTTCACGGTGCCGTCCGTGTTCATCAGCTCTCCGAGCCTGAACTTCACCTCCGCCCCGGCAGGTACGCCGCGAAGCGTTGCGCGGTACGTGCCTGCGCAGTTTACGCCCATGTCAACAACCCACTTGCCCTCCACACCAGGGATGCGCGATACGCTTCTGGCCTTCCACCGCCCAACCACAGACGTCTTCGGGAAGTCGCCGGCCGGCGTCACGCGCCCTTCCGGCCCCTTCACGGTCCGCGCCGCGCGCCATCCGTCCACAGTGCGCCTCGCATCCTCCTTCACGCCCGTGTAGATGCTGTTCTTGAGGATGCGTCCTTCAGCGGCCTGCCAAGTTCCATCGGTCTCCACCGTCTGCCGGGAGCCGTCCGCATAGTCGATTTCAAGCGTCGCTTTCACGCATGGGATCCCCTGCGGAAGTATGGCCCTCATATCGTAGTGGTACCACATCTTCAGCGGCAGCAGGTTCCACCATCCGTTGCCAAGCTCCACGCGCAGCTCGTTCGGGACGCCTGCCTTTACGAACGCCGTCACGTCGAACGTCTCCTCAAGTATGCGTTTTCTGTATGGAGTCCACGGCGGAAGAGCCGTTGACGACACCCGCGCGCCGTTTACGTGCAGATCGCGCATGCCCGGCGCCGCCACGCGCCACTCGGCCCTGCGCACGCTCCCCGCCTTCGCCGTGAACGTGCGTCGCACCACATCGTTCGGCGCATCCATGAAGAACGCCGCGAGGTTTGTTTCAGCAGGCGGCACATATGCGCCAGCGATCCATTCAGCCGCAGCCAGCAGCAGCACAATTCCATTCATTGCATCATCCTTTTCGCTATTGTTTGATTTTGTTTTCGGGAACTCTCGCGCTGTGCGCGCCTGCCGCAAGGCGGCGGTCGACCATGCCGGGCAGCCTGAGCGTCGCAGAAGCGTTGGGCGGCACGGTCACTTCAAGTACGAACTCCCCGCCCTCGCGCCGCCATGCAACGGCGATATCGCCGTAAAGACTGCCCACTCGCGCATTCACATTGTTCAGCTGCGGCACGAACTCCGGCGCAACGAGAATCTCCTTGAACGCCCTCACGGGCGGATCCGGGACTGCCGCCGTTCCGCCATCGGGCAGACGTATCCCGGCAAGCCGCTGGTACGCCCAGCAGGCGAAGTCGCCAAACATTATGTGGTTGCGCGAAGCGCCGTCCGCCCAATCCTCCCATAGAGCGGTTCCGCCCTTGCGCACCCAGTCTGCCGGCGATGGCGAGCCGGGATGCGTAAGCATCGCATAGGCGAGGTCGCTGCGCCCCGCATCGCTCAGCGCGCGGAACACGTGCTTCATGCCGAGCACCCCCATGCGCGTCTTGCCGCCCGCCTCCTCGACCGCAGCTATGAGCCGCGCACGAACGGCATTGAGCTTTTCCGCCGGCGCTATGCCGAAGGAGAGCGCCATTCCCTGCGCCGTCTGCCCGCCGTTGTCGTACGAGCCGTCCGCCTTCAGGAACTTGGCGTTTATTGCCGCTCGCGTGGCATCCGCACCGGCGGCGAACCGCTTGGCGTCATCCGCAAGGCCCTTCACGGCGGCGATTCGTGCGGCGATCTGCTGCGCCTGAAGATAGTAGCACGACGAGGTGAACTCCGTCGATGGCATGTATTTCCTGTCCGGCGGCACCCAGTCGCCGAGGCCGTGCTTGACCAGCGCGCCCGTCGCCTTGGTGGCCGTGTAGCCGAGGTAGCGCACGAGCGCTGGATATATCTCGTCGAGGATGCGGCGGTCGTCGCGGTACACGTATAGGCTCCACGCGATCACCGGCAGGGCGGAATCCCATGCGGGGCCGTTGCCCCATGCGAAGCCCCATCCCGCCGTCGGCACGATGCCGGGTATGTCGCCCTGCGCGTTCTGCGCGTCGCAGATGTCCCGCAGCCACTTCTCGTAGCCGCTCGTGTTCCCGTAGCAGTACTGGGCGAGCTCGGCGGCGATCGAGGCGTCGCCGGTCCATCCGTTCTTTTCGCGGTGCGGGCAGTCCGTCGGGAAACCGTCTGTGAAGTTCGCCCGGTAGGCGACGTCCGCCATGCCCATCAGCCGGTTGAACACCGGATCCGAACAGCTGAACGACGAAATGCGGGGAAACGCGGTGTGGACGAACTTTGCGGTTATGTCCTCCGGCTTCAGCGGCGTGCGGAGGCCCCTGACCACCACATACCGGAACCCGTTGTAGGTGAAGCGCGGCTCGTAGGTCTGCTCAGCCGCGCCTGAGCAGACGATGCGGTCGGTCTGGAAGCCGATATCCTGCGTGCACACCGGGAATGACGCCGACGCCTCGAAGTAGCAGTCTATTCGGCGGCGGTCAGGCCCTTCCGCAGGCTCGCGCAAGCCGTGCGCATAGCCCGGCGACGGGGCGACCGGCGAGAAGTCCTTCTCCACGCGCTCGTCGTAGCGCACCGACACAACGTCCCCCTTCCGCGCGCCACGTATCGTCAGGCTGACCCATCCGGAGATGTCCTTCGGGAACTCCACCACCTGCACGTTGCCGCCGAAGGCATGTATCGATACGGGGCGGAAGGTCTCGACCACCTCTGCGCCGGGCTGGCTCTCGGCCTTGAGCGCGCCGCGCGGACCAGGCCGCTCCTGCGCCGGGATGCCGTCCTCTCCGTAGTCCGGAAGCGATGGATGCCATGCACCTATCACCTCGCCTTCGCGGAAGTCGTCGTAGCCGATCGGACTCTTCACCTGCCGCCATGTCCTGTCAGAGACGATTGTCTCGGTGCGCCCATCGGAGTAGTTCAGCTCCAGCCGCGCAATCAGGCATGGCGGCGCTTTCCACGGCGCTCTCTCGAACCACCAGTGCGACAGCGCGCGCACGCAGTACAGGCCGTGGCCAACAGTGACGGAAAGCGTGTTCTCGCCAACGCGCAGCTCGTTTTCAAGCTGGTATGTCGAATAGAGCACGGTCTTCGTGTAGTCGGTAGGCGCAGGGTCAAGCACCTTCTCTCCTATGCGACGGCCGTTGATCGTCGCCTCGTAGTAGCCGAGACCTGTTATGTGGAGCGTAGCCGATGCCGGACGCTCCTTCACCGTGAACCTCTTCTCGAAGCGGGGCGTTGGCAGCTCAGAACCGGCGGATATCCACTTCGCCTTCCAGTTCCGCCCCAGCATCCCCCACTGCCATCTTGCGGGGACGCTCCAGTCGCTCTCCCCGTCCGCCGTCCAGGTCTTGACCTGCCAATAGGCGCGCTGCGACGGCTGGGGCGGCGTTCCGCCATATGCGACGCCGTGCGACTCCGCGCCGTCCACTTTGCCGGAGTCCCAAAGGTCGGCCTTGCCGGCACTCAGCCGCTCCGGCGTTGATGCGACCCGCACGCGCCAGGCGATCTGCCCATCCGCCGAACGCCAGCCAAGCCTCGGCGCAACGGCGTCAAGCCCGATGGGATCCTGACGGTACTCGCACATGAGCGAAACGGGCGGAGGCACAGCCCCCACCGCCACGCCGAACACTATGCACAAGGTGAGACATGTCTTTTTCATGCGGATATTTTACCATAATCTCCGCACTTACATCCAAAGCCCGCTTGCGTCAAAGTTCCAGATGTTCAGTGCATGTCTTCCCTGAGATGAAGTCCACGAACACTGCCTGATAACGGCCCGGCTTGACTTTCTGAGGCACACGATCCTTCCAAGACCCTTTCCCCCCAACGACTTCGGCCATGCACGATCCGGCCGGTCTCCCATCCGGTGTGAACAGCTCCACCTTGACCGGATGCAGACCACACGCCACTGGGGACGTCTTGATTGCAATCGAAAAATCCTTTCCCGCAGAAATCGCATCCACCCTATACGGCAAAGCCGCATAGAACGCCGCATCGCCCGGCGCAAGCTCTACGGCAAACTCCGAAACAGGGCCATGCATGGTCTTCTTGCGCAGATCGTGGACGAACGCAGGGGCAGGAAGCCTGATGCGCCGCGACGCTACGCCTGGAGCCGAGGTCAGTTCACGCGTGAAGCCAAAGAACGTCCCAGGCAATCCAAGCCTTGAATGGAGCCGGAAAACACGGATGCCGTCGTGGCGCTCTTCCCCAAAATCGGCATCACGCTTCATGGTTCCCTCAAGGGGGTTCCGCTCCAGCGTGCGGCAATGCTGATCCATTCTCCCGGTGTGCACATCACCGACAACCGTGCCGCCACGGGCGGCAAACCTGCGCAAAGCCTCCACCTCACCGGCGGAAAGCGCCGCTGAATGGGGAAGAATCACAAACCGGGCCGATGAGCGATCCAGCAGACCGTTCTCCAGCTCCTCGTAGGAGGCAAACCGGAACTGAACGCCGGCGGCGACAAGCCTGCGTATCCAGCTGGAACGGGCCGCGAGAAAGTCCTGATAGCGGTCCTCTATCTGTGCAGCGTGTATCGACGCCTGCGAGTAATGGATAAGTGCCTCATCCTCCCCCTCAAGCGAACGCAGCAGCCGCGCGCCGCCCGCGCGCAGGTCGAGAATCGCATCCGCAAGCATCGCCACCTGCTCCGGGACCGTATAATCGGGCATAAGCATCAGCCCCTCATGGTAGAACGATATCCCGAAATCGAGGAAGCGAAACGCATCGTTCCACACGCGCCAGCGGATCTGCGGCCCGTTCAGCCTGTATCCGTACCAAGGATGCGCGAAAGGCCGCCCAAACGAGCGAATTATCTCCCCGAGATCCTCCACGTCGTAGAGCGCCGGAAGGTTTACGACCTTGCCGATGAGCCACATGTCCATGCCCGTCCATCCGTTCGGGGGCTGTGTGCCGCTCATGTCGAAGCGCGCATCAGGGGCGGCGGCCTCGACCGCCCTGCGCACGCCAGCGAAATAGTTTGCGTAGGTAATCTCCATGAACCTGCGGTGGTCGGCCCATGCGCCATATGCCTTGCTTCCGGTGCCAGCAGCGCGCTTTTTGGCCTCGACCGTAGTGTCTGGCATAACGGCATCCCAGGCCGGGAAACGCGTTCCCCATGCGAAGTTCAATGCGTCAAGGTCTTGGTACTCGGTGCGCAGCCACTTCCTGAACGCCGTCAGGCAATGTTCGCTGAAGCAGAAGTCGAACTGCGTGCTCCAGCGCGTGAGCGAATTCTCGTCCCCGCAGTCGAAGCTGACTGGGCGGAGCGGCGCAAGCCTCCGCACCGTTTCGCCGATCTTGGCCCATTCGCCGTTGAGGAAAGCGGCATCGTTGAGGCACGGCTTTCGGCATAGGTACCGCCTGTCTCCTGTCTTGCCGAAAGGCCCGCTGAACTCTTTCCAGAAGCGGTTCCACGCAAGCTGTCCGCCGCTGGACACGGGGAAATCCATCCCCAGTCCGAACTCCAGATACGGCCTGAACTGTTCCGGCGGATCGACGGCCCAGAAGCGTATCTGGTTCACGCCAAGCCGCATTAGCTGCGCATAGCGAAGCGGCAGCAGATACCGCTTGATGCCGTTGCGGTGGCAGCACTCTCCTATGCTGAACGGGAAGTCGGGCCAGTCGAGCGCGCGCGACGGATATGCGAGACGCCGCTCCCGTTCGGCGAAACGCGCAGCAGCCGCAGGCGACGGAACGCCCTTTTCCACCATGCACATGAAGCCGTACTTCCCGCCCTTCCCGCTGAAGATGCGCCGCCGGATCAAGGTACCGTCCCCGGCATCCTCCGCGCTCTCATCCACATCTGCGCCGGCGGGGACGGGCATCTCCTTCCGAGCCGCCCATAGCAGGCACTTCGCGACCATGCCAAGCGTGTAGTCCGCATAGCGGAATCCCGGCTCCTGCGCATCGTACCGCACAAACGGAGTGAGCCCGTCGAATGCGCGATATTCAAGCAGCACCGCCCTTGACCGGCCCTTTGCGAACGTCCTCACCCTGTCCGCCCCGAACGGCAGCAGGATTTCAGGGATGCCGTTCTTCACGTATCTCGCTCCCTCCGGCTCTGGGGCGTACCCAGAAGGTATTATGGACGGATTCTCCACAGCGACGAGTCCGGTGCCGCCTTCAAGCAGCGCAAGCAGCCTTTTCCTGTTCCCTTCGTCAAGGCGTTCCCATAGCCTGCCCGCGATCACGACTACGTCAAAGCTCGTGCCGTCCAGCTCTTCCGCAAGTGCCTTGTTCGCATCGGAATAGTTGTATGCGCCATACCTGTCGATCATGCCCCATGACATGTTTTCCTGCACCTGGGCAATGCGTATCGTCCTGGCGTCAACATCCATGCGCTGGGAAAGCTCAACTATCTCACGCTGCTGGCGTATGTCGAGTATGAACAGCGCACGCGTCGTTCCGCCGGCATAGGGTTTTAGCCAAGGTGTATGCTCCGACACCACCTCTTCCGACAGCTCCAGCCGGAATGGCCGAGGCTGCCGGGCGGCGGCCTCGCCGCCGGAGACGCCTGCCGCATCATCTCCGAAGTGTATCCTGCGGCGGCGGATCGTCCCGCCTAACGGAATGTCGATCCGCTCGGCAGCGCCGTTCTCCTCCGGCTCGATGGATACGTCGCTCATAGCCGCCGGAAGGTTGCGGTATACGCGCTCAACCTCGATGCCCTCCCTGTCTCGCGCAAGACGGAACGTTTTCTCGATCTCAAGGAACGGCAGACCGGCAACCCCTGTTGTGCGCAGCGCGACTTCAGCGGAAGAGGGCGTGTTTCGCGTCCGAACCACCTCGTATGCGCGCGCCCTGTTCGTCCCGCAGCCGGAAAAGGCATCGTGGAAAAGTCCGCCGCACCTTGCCGCATGCTCCTTTCCGTCCTTCTTCGTTACGAGCCGCACCGCAGCCCCGCCATGCGAAGGGTCTACCGTCGCCTCGACAAACTCGTTTTCCAGCCGGATCAACCCGCCCTGCAGTCTCTTCAGCGAACATGGCCGGTGGCGAACCGCTGGCGGGAGCTCTCGCACCGATATGCCGTCGAACCAGGCTTCGCCGGCCCTTGCAATCCTACAGTACACGGTTACGTTCGATATGGCGCGCGGCGGCACGAACTGGCCAGAAAGCTTCTGCCACCCGGCTTCGCGCGGCGACGGCACAACGCCGCCTGCGGATATGCGGAACCCGTCTGGCGACTCGGTTCCGGGATCGAACCACTTCTCGGAGCCGTCCATGTACCTGATGCGCATGTTCATGCCGAAGTTCGAGTTGCTCGCCGGAGTCTCCGGCGATATCCCCAAGCATCGAGCACTGTACGTGTACTCGATGGTTTGCCGCTCGCGTTGCTTGAGGTCGTACGTGCGGAAGATGAGGTTCTGCGTGTACTCTGGATGCCCCGGTGCCGGAAACACCAGATGCACCGGCTCCGCCGCCGCGCCGAACAGCGTAGCTGCGACAATGCAGGATATGGCGGAGCGGAGCGGCACAGGCTGTTTTCCGCGTCACCTGATCGTCAGGCTGAATCCGCGAAGCGCGGCGCAGTACAGCCCGTCGGTGCCCTTCTCGCAGCGGTAGACCCGGCCGGACGCCCCGACTGCGCGCCACTTCCGCACGGAGCCCGCGACAGAATCCGCCGCGAGAACTCTGACGGGGTCTGCGCCGAAGACCACCCCGGAGTCGTCGAATGTCAGCGTGCCGCCGTCTTGCCCGAGATCGAGCTGCCCGGAAATTGCGCCTGTCAGCGCATTCAGCGTGACGGAACGCGGCTTGACGGCCATGGAGCGGATTGTCCCTTCGCCGAACACAAGCTCTTCGGCGGAAAGGCCGGCATACGGCATTTCAAGCACCGCCCCGCCCGAGACCGCAACGCGGCCGCCCTCGTAGATCAGCGGGGGCTTCCCGAGCCATTTGGTCATGAGCGTAGTGGAGATGCGCGAACGCAGCACATCGTCGAGCTCGCTTTCGTACACGAGCATCTCGCCTATGCGAACGCCGCCGAAGCAGGCGTAGTTCGCATTGCCGAAGTCTTTCGCGATGGCACTTGCGTTCATGTCGGCAAACGAACGGAAATTCACGAGGTGCATTCCCGGCGTTAGGCGCACCGAGGCGCCAGTATTCTTCCGTTCGCCATCGACCGCTATGCCGTTCTCGTTCGTCGTCACGGGCTTGCCGTGGTTCTGCCAGGGGTTCAGTATGATAGGCATGTAGTTCGCCTCGTAGTTGTATCTGCCGAAATACGGGGATGTTCGCGACCCGCCGAGGAACATCGCCGCCGCCTGGTTCATGCCGGGATAGTCGGCGCAGATGGTCTTGGTCTCCTCGTAGTCGCCCACGACCATCAGCACTTCGCGTATCGTCGAGCACGCCGTGTCGAACGTCATCGCCGCGCCGTAGCCCACGCCCTTGCCGTCGCTGTCCACGACTTTGGGGTTTTGGGGATAGCCGAAGTCCACGACGTTGAGGCCGTTCGATGCCCACCCTGAGGAGAGGAACGGCTTTCTGTTCTCCGGATCGGCTCTCCACGAGCCGTTCCATGTGTCGTGCGCGGCGCTGTGCGGCCCGCCGTCAGCATCGGCCCACGTGTCAATCACGGTCTTGCCGTTGACGGTGGCGAGCCCCTCTTCGTCTATCTGAGATGCGTCAAGATGTATCCACGCGCCGCTCTTCGCCAGCGGATCAACTACGAGCGTCCCGGCGGAGAGCGATATGTCGCGAGCATTCGAGAAGCCCGGGCACCAGGATTCTCCCGCGGTCGTCTTTTCGATCGCCCCCGACGGGACTACGGCAACGCTTGCGAAGCCCTGCCGGAACCACTTGCTGCGGAGGTGGTTCACCATCTTCCGGCGCTCTTCATCGGTCAGCCGCCTCGTGAACGCCGCAACCTCGCCAATCCGCGCACCGCCGAACGTCTTGTTGCTCCAGCGTGCGAAACGGGAGATGGAAGCGCGCTCGTGCGGATCGGACTCCGCCGGATCGACGAACCTGAAGTTGATGAAGCTGATCCCGTCCGGCAAGGTTATGTTCACCGCGCCTGTGTACATCGAGTCGTTCACCCATACTTGGCCGTTTATCGTCTGGTAGGCTTCCGTTTTCCGCCAATAGTTGAAGAGCGGAGGATAGTTGCCGGCGGGGGCGTCGCTGAAGAGCCCCGGCCATAAGGCGTTCCACCCGCCGTTGCCCACTATGCCGGCGGAAGTCATGCCGTTATTGCTGGTCGGCCAATCAGTGCGAAACGTCTTCACGTCCTCGGTGAAGCCGCCGATCAGGAACACGTCGCGCAGGTGGTTCGTCTCGGCGGTCAGCTCCATCGCCGCGCCGTAGCCAAGCCCTCTCCCCGATTCATCGACGTTGTCCGTGGTCTGCAGCGAACCGAAATCCACGACGTCCAGTCCATTCTGGAACGCCTTCCTGACGAACGGACGCCGGTTCTCCGGGTCTGCGCGGCACGCCGGAGCGAATACGTCGTGCTTCGCGTACACTGCCCGTTCCGGATGCGACGACTGGTACCAGCGCGTGATGAAGTTGGTTCCGTTCAGAGTCTCGACATATCCGTCGTTGTGCATGTCGTTGGCGTCCATGTGCAGGCCGGCCTCGCCAAGAAGGTCCGAAGCGTCCGGCACGTAGAACTCCTCATGGCCGCCGCACACGACAAGTTTCGCCGAGGTGTTCTGCACGAAGCCGAACCGGACAACGCCCAGCCCCGTCTTCGTTATCGTGTAGGCGCCGCCCGTAACGCGCTCCACGTCCGTAGTAGCCCCGGCAGCCACGTCTATGGTCACGTCATCGGCAAGGCAGAGTTCAGGTATCGTGGCCAACTCTGCGCGCCCCGTGCAAATGACGGAGGCTATTACCGCCGCAAGCATGGTTGATGCTTTCATTGAGATCATCTCCTTTTCTGTCGCACAACTGCACAATTGCCCTTAAAGAGGAAACGCGCGTAATATATCATAGGCGTTTTTTTTTTGTCAATGTTTTTTGGCAGATTTATCCGCCCTGCCACGCGAAAATGGCATGGCAGGGCGCGTTGCCCTCAACGAGCCGCGCGGCCGCCGTGGCGGGGGAAGCGGGGTCCCTTGCCGTTGCGCCGCCACCTTCCCTACGGAGGGTGAACCCAAAGTAACA
>CAMPAA010000086.1 GCA_946631345.1 uncultured Verrucomicrobiota bacterium | reverse complement strand
GTTGAAAGCGGAGCCAACGTGACGGTGCCCGTATGCACGTTCAGCACGGCAGCCTCCGAAAACATCCCCGCCTCTGCCTTCACCGTGACGCTGGACAAACCGAATATGCGGCTTAAATCCTTTGGCACGCGGACGAACGACGACGGCACGGTATCATACGTCGCGGTGTTCGGCCCCGTCGGCTATCGCATCATCATACGCTGACCACATGTCAAAGAGAGTTTCAAATGAACAGCCGCATGTCTCTACGCATCATTGCGCGAACTTTCCTTGCCGCAGCCACGTTTGAAGCAATTTCAACGCAAGGCGCGCTTGTCACAAATGCAGAATTCGAGAGAGGTGTGGACGGCTGGGCACTGCCGCCCGGCTATTCCATCGTCAAAGGCGAAGGTCGCAGCATGACCGCCGCGCTCGTGTACGAAAACAGCGATCCTGCGTTTCCGTATGCGCAACCCAAGCAGCAGGTGCAACTTAAACCAGGAAAGGTGTATCGCTTCTCAGCCTGGATCCGCACCGAGAACATCGTGCCGCAGAAAGGTGCCGGCGCCTCCGTGTGCCTCGAAAGCCAGGATGCCGATGGGAACACAATTAAATGGTATTGGACGACCGGCCTGAAAGGAAGCAGCGACTGGAAGAAGATCGAAGGCGTGTCGCGGCCGATTCCGGAAAACGCAAAGGCGTGCTTCGTATCGGTGTTCTGTTCGCCCGGCTCAACCGGCAAGGCATACTTCGACGACGTTGAGGTCGCCTTGCGGGAAAAGAAGCCTGTAGATGGCATCTATTCCTCCGTTTACAGAAACGAGGCTGCGGATGGACGGGTGGACTTCAAGGCAGCGATCAACATCCCCGATAAATTCGAGCCAGGCGATCTCAAGGCAGTATTTTCATACAAAGCCGCAGACGGGGCGATGCGTGATGTCGAAGTTGTGCCTGTCTCGCGCGACGAGGCCGCATTCTCATGCGACGTCTCGGAACTGGCGAGAGGCGAGAGCACGGTCTCATTCCGGCTTATCGCGCAGAACGGCGCGGAACTTGGACAGGCGGGGCTGACATTCCGTAGAAACCATGCCAAACCGACGCGCCGCGTGAGCTTCGACCAGTTCAACCGTACGCTCGTTGACGGAGAACCATTCTTTCCTCTCGGCATGTACACAGGCGGAAAGAACGGCCGCGAGACGTATGTGAAAGGCCCGTTCAACTGCGTGATGCCGTATTCGCCCCCCGACAGGGAGGGAATGGACTTCTACCACACTAACGGCGTCATGGTGATCTATTCGCTCAAGGACATCTATTTCGGAACGGTTCGCGCCCCGCGCAACGTCAGGAACGCCGCCGATGAGCGGAACGTCGTCCGCGCCAAGGTGTCGGCGTTCAAAGGCCATCCAGCACTCCTCGCCTGGTACCTGAATGACGAACTATCCATCTCCATGCGCGACAGGCTCGCCGCTCGGCGCAATCTGCTGGAGCAGCTTGATCCGGAGCATCCCACATGGTCGGTAGTCTATCAGATCGAAAGCCTCCGCGAATACATGCCCACGTTCGACGCGATCGGTACCGATCCCTACCCCGTGCCCGAGCGTCCGCTTTCGATGGTGTCCGACTGGACGCGCAAGACACTGCGCGGATGCTTCGGGATCCGCCCCGTATGGCAGGTGCCACAGGCATTCGAAGCATGGAAACCAGGCAGCCGGATGCCAACGGCGGAGGAGATGCGCCGGATGTCCTGGCAGTGCATCGCCGCAGGCGCGAACGGCCTCATCTACTACACGTACGGAACGCTGCACCGCAAGACTAACAAGACTCCTTTCGAGAAAGCATGGGCAGACGTGTGCGCTGCGGCGGGCGAAGTGAAGCGCTACATCCCCGTCCTGCTTTCAGTCGAACCAGCCCCCGCCGTATCAGGCATTCCGTCGAAATGGGATGTGCGCGTGTGGCGCAAAGACGGCGAGACATTTCTCCTTGCCGTCAATTCCCAAGAGGCATCTGCGACGGCGGAACTGGAGCTGTCCGAGGATTTCGCAGAGGTGCGTGCCGAGTTCGGCGCACCGGCGCAGAAGACTGGACCACGTCGCCTCACTTTGGCGCTCGTTGCGAACGAACCCGCGCTCTATCGTATAAAATGATATAATTCGCCGCCGATGCATGATATATCCCACGGCAAATATGAAACGCGGCTTCCGCAGATAGCCATCGACCGGCACCTGAAGGTAAGCCTTTCGGAGCAGGTCGCCGAAGGTCTGCGCCAGGCGATACGCACCGGATACTACCGTCCGGGCGATATTCTGCCGCCACTCGGTGCGTTGCGCACTAAACTCGGAATCAGCCTTCGCGTAGCGCGTGACGCCATACAACGGCTGACCGACGACAGCCTTGTTCTTGCCCGCCCGCGTGTCGGATGCCAAGTGCTCGAACCGCACACAAAGTGCCATCACGGGCGTGTGCTGGCCGTGGCATCCGTAGGGAATATGACAACGTATTGCCATGCGGCACTGCTGTTGGAGATCGGACGGCTCCTGAATGGAGCAGGATACTTCTTTGAGACCGTACCTCTGTTTCCTTCAAAATCTGGGCGCGTGGATCTTGCGCCACTAGAGGATAGATTGAGAGGCCCGGTGAATCTCGTGATGGCATACCATCCGCTCAGAACCGTTTCACGACGACTATCGGTACTTTCCGTCCCGTATGTCGCAGTAGGCTCCATCTCAGGGATGCGAAGCACAACATACATTCGCCCCGACAACTCCCAAGCGCGAAATACATTCGTGGAAGCCTGCGTGAGGCATGGCGTTCGGCGCGCGTTCGTAGCCGTTTATGGAGACCATCACACCCTTGCGGACGAACTGGAGGCCACAGGCATCGCCGTAGAGTACCTTTCCATTCCAGTCAAATTTGGCGCACGAGCGGCCGAAGAGCTGGAGCGGGACTGTATGCGTCTGTTTGAAGAGCGCTTCGGTGACACACACGGGCGCAAACATCTGCCGGATGTCATCTGCGTGTGCGACGATTTCATGACGCGGGGTGCCCTCACAGCCTTAGCGCATCTCGGAATCAAGATTCCAGATAACGTGAAATTCGTCGGTACCGCCAACGATGGAGCGGCACCGGCGACTCCTTGCTCGATGGCGTGCTTCCGGTACAACCCATTCGAGAACGCCAACATTGTTGCGAACGCCCTTCTACGGCATTTAAGCAACAAGGAAGTCTCCCACGATATCTACTACGCCCCTGCATTCATGTTTGGCGATACCTTCCCGCTGATGGATGCCACGCATTGACTGATACATCCGCTGCCCCCGCCGTGGATTCTACTGTCACTCCAGCTCGAATTTTCCCTCTGTATCTATTTCGCCAATCAGTGCCATGCCATCAAGCAAGTTGCCGACAGGCGTTCCCTTCACGGTGACATTCCAACCTTTGGCGTTGAGATCGCCGTCCGGATACATGTTAAAGGAAAAAAGTCGGCTGAGCCGCCCCATACACGAACATATCCTTTTTCGGGGATGGCATACCACATTCCGCCAAACTTAAGTTCCACGATTTCTTGTTCAACGTTCACTCGCAGATATCGTGGATTGTTAATCAAGCCATAGCCATCCTCCAGACAGTAATTGCCATCCTTTAGCCGATAAACCCTAAATGGGCCATAACCGCATGTATCAATCAAAAGGCCAATCCGCTTCACGGACTTGAAAAGGTTTGTCAGCGGAACGACGGCGCGGCAAGTGCGACCATTACCGAATCGGCATTGACGTACAGCTCGTTCCAGACACCTTTGCGCAGATTCCGCAACGGCATCTTTACGGGCCTGAAGGTCTTGTCCAGGCCGAACGAGCGGGTGCCGAAGGTTGCCGTGCCTGACTGGTTGGAACCGGCAGCCGCATCAAGCACAAGGGTGTCCTTGTCGAAGCCCTTCGGCACATACACCCGCAGGACGCCGCGCGCCTTGGGCTGCAACACCAGAAATGGGGTGCATGGCCGGTCATTTGCCTGTGGCGGCATCTGGCCAATGGTCCAGCCCGCCCCTGGCGCGAACACAGGCCTGCCGGACGCCTCCGCCGCCGCAACGAGGCTGGACTCCTCCGGGATGAGCACTTGATACGCCCCCTTCTCCGGGAAGGAGTTCGGCTCGGGGAAAAGGTGTGCGCGGATGGCCAGCAGCTGAATCGGCGTGCGCCTCTCGGAGAGCATGCGCCCTGGCGTCCATTCAAGCGACGCGAATGTGCCGGACGGCGCAAACACTGGGGCGAGCGGTGCAATGCGCCTTATATCAGCAAGTCCACGGCGGCGCACCGCTTCTCCCTGCTCCCAGTATGACGGGAACAGAAGCGCGCAGCCTCCGCCGATATGCGCATAGTTCGAGAACGGGCGGATGTCGTAATGGTTCGGGCACACCACGGCAGGCGCCACAGTCTGCTTCCCAAGCTCCCGCGCAAAGCGGAGCGAAGGCAGCGTGCGCCCCTCCATCTGCACCACGGCGACCGTCCCCACCAGGTTGCACGCCAGCATCGCGACTGGCGCCAGCACCCCAAACCGCCACCGTCTGGACAACGCTTCGCAGCCAACGACAATGAGCGGAATGACGCCGGCCATGGAGCACAGCCAGAACCTGGCTACCACAAACGTATAGCCGCGGAGGTACACATACGACGAATAGACAAGCCCGGAAAGCGCGATGGCCACCAGCAGGCACGCCGTCGAAGTGCGGCGGCGGCGGACCAGCACGGCCACTCCCACCGCGGCAAGCGCCACTCCAAACCACCATCCGCCGCCAAGCGCAGGGAATATCTGCAAGAAATAGTCGCCAATGAAGCCCGGAAGGGACGACAGGCGATCTAACTTGGCACCGGCGGAATCGAGGTGCCCGGCGGCGAACTGCGCCTTGAGATAGAGCGGCATGTTTATCATCGCCGGCAGGGCGACGGCAATGGCGCTCCGGGCGGCGGCGGCGATGCCCCGTGAACAGCAGCGCACGATGCAGAACGCAGCAGCGGCGACAAACCATGTGAACATTCCGGCGAAATGAAGCGATACGGAAAGCGTGGCGGCGGCAATCGCAAGCACGCGCCATACGAGACGCGGCGCGGACTGGCCTTCGCCACCGTCCCACGCGAGGAGACCGTCCACCGCAACCGTGAACGCCGCCGCCCACGGCATGTAGAACCACAGTTCGCCGCCGTAGTACACGGCAAGCGGCGAGATTGCGACAACAGCGCAGGAAAGGCGCGACAGCTCGCGCCCGCCGCCGATCCTACGCGCCACGGAAAGCGCGGCCCACACGAACACGGCAGCGGCAAGCGCGCTGAGAAGCGCACCTCCAAGCTCGATCCCAAGAAGAGACTGCACGGGACGCCACAGCACATATCCTATCGGCGACTGCGAATCGAAGTCTGAAAGATGCTTGCACGCCAGCAGCTGCTCCACCGTGTATCGCTCCTGACAGAGAAACCGCATTATTTCGTCGATCCAAAGCGCCCTGCCGCCAACGCCACTCGCCATCATCGACAACACGAAGGTTATTGCCGGCCAAAGCATCCCGCATGGCCCGGCGAATCCAGTCAGCAACGCACGTATGGACCTGCGCGGACGGGCTGGTTGGCGCTGTTGTGGCGGTTCGCTTCCGGCGTGATTCATTTTCTGCACTTGATGAACTCCATGTAACCTCTGTTTCTGAGCCTGCATGCGGGGCACCTCCCGCAACCTATCCCGGGAATGCCGTTGTAGCAGGTGAGCGTCTCGTTCTCGATCACAGACAGTATGCCGAGACGGTCGGCCAGCGCCCACTCGTCGGCCTTCGACATGTGCATGAACGGCGTCACGATCCTTACCGGCCACTCCAGCGCGAGCCGGAGCGTTCGCTGCTGCGCGCGGATGAACGCTTCGCGGCAGTCCGGGTAGCCGGAGTAGTCGGCCTCGGACACGCCGGTGTAGAGTTCCGTCGCGCCAAGCTCCTTGGCCCACACGGCAGCCGCAAGAAGGAAAAACGCGTTGCGCCCCTCGACCACGGTGTTGGGGCAGCTCGCACCCTTCTTGCGCCCGATGTGAGCCGTCTTCGACATGAGCGCGTTCGTCGTGAGGTGGCGGTAGAACCCGAGTGACACGACCTTGTGCACCGTCACGCCGAACCGCTTCGCCAGCCGTTTGGCGAACTTCGTCTCAAGCGCATGGCGCTGGCCGTAGCGGAAGGTTATCGCCGCCACATGGCCAGCACCGTGCTTCCTCACGGCAAGCGCGAGACAGGTGGCGGAGTCCTGCCCGCCCGACAGCACAACAACAGCCTTCATGGTCATCTGGCCGACGCCTCCCCTTTCACGATGATCGTGCCGAAGTTCTCAAAGTCGTGGTAGTTGGATGCCTCGCGGCTCCACATGATGTAGCTCGGCAGGCTTCCGCGGATCGCCCTGCTGCGGCAGAAGTTCGCCTGGAACGAATCCTTCATGCCGCCCGCGAACGCATCGAGCGGCACCTCGATAGTGGCCTTCCACCCGCCGGCGGTGCGCTCGACAGACCTCTTTGCGCGCGAATCGTATTCGCGGTCGGTCTGGCCGGATGCACCGTTGCGGAAGATGCAGGTATCGGAAAAGCACCCGGCGGATGTCAGCATGAAGTGGTAGATCGTGCTTCCGTCGCCGGACGGGTTGAGCATCATCTCCACGCCGTTGTCCTGCCACATGTCGAACTCGTCGCGCTTGCGCTCGATGGCGCTCGCCTGGTCGAGCATTGGCTCTTCGCAGTCGAACTCTGCGATGAAGTGCGTGGCGGTGCGGCGGATGGCCACGCGCGTCCTGACCGGCGGCGGATGGCCATTGCCGTGCCTGCTGTTCACGCAGTCGATCTCAAGCGGCTTCCCGCAGGAAGCGTCGTACACGTGCGCCGCGACCTTTTCGCGTTTTGCGCGATACGCGGCGGCGGCCTTAACCAGTCCGTCGAAGAACTCGCGCCGCACGAGGGCGATGCGCTTCGCCTCCACGGAACCTGCTGACACCTTGCCGGCGGCGCGCTTCAGCATGCCGTCCATGTCGGCCAGAACCTCAGGCGAGAATATGCCGCACCATAGCTCCTTCGCGCTCGGGGCGGACGCAACGGGGCCGAGCGGAGTATCGGCCACGCGTCCGGTTATGTCGCGCGTCCACTTGCGCTCCAGGAGGTCGTAGTACGCGGCCATGTCATCCGCCGCCGCACCGAACATCAGGCGGTGGTGCTCCGCGATCACGGAGTCGATATCGATCTTCGCGTCCCAGCATACGCGCGAAAACACATAGTAGTTGAGATAGTTGAAAAAGCCGTTCTCCGTCTCGCACTCCGCGAAGGTACCGAAGATGGCGTCGCTTATGCCCTGATAGTAGCGGCCCCATGCGCGCGGCGCCATGCACGGCAGCCCCTCTATCTGCGTGGCCCCCCACTTGTGCGGATAGGTCCATATCCATACGGGATGGCCGAGCTTCTTGGCCCAGGCACGTATCTCGGCGTACTCACGCTCCGTGCGCTTCGGGTCCACGAGCGACCACGGGCCGCCCTCCGCGACCATCACGTGCACGTTGGTCGGCAGCGCGACATCAGGAATGCGGCGATATGGCGTGTAGGCCATCATAGTGACGTTGCCCTTCACCCCCTCCGCGATCAGGCGGCGGCCAATGTCGCCGGTGAACCCCCACATCAGCTCGCTGGCGTATTGGCTGTCGCCGGGCAGATGGCGGTACGCCGCCTGGCAGTTCGCGCATGCGCACCCCTGGAAGGAATCCTCCGGCATGATGTCCACCCATTCGCCGTACTGGCAGTTCGTTCCCCAGCTCTTGAGGCCGCGCGACGATGCCGGCTGGCCGGTGAGGTATGCTTTCACGTCCTGGTACATCTCCTCCTTGAGCACTGGCGATGTCCAGCAAAGCTGATATGCATGGTTCGCTTTCGGGTTGTCCCAGCGCGCGCCGTCCTTCTTGAGCGCAAGGCACTCGGGGCGCTTCTTGCCGAAACGTTCGATGTACTTGAACTGGCGGGAGCCGTGGCAGCACGGAATGTTCATCGTGGAGCACCGCAGTCGGAGGTATTCGAGGGTCTTCACGCGGCCGCGCCCCTTGCCGTCCTGCCAGGCATCCTCGCAGAACCAGCGGCCATCGCCGCCGAGGTACGGGTTGCGGATGAGGAAAGACGGCGTGGTTTCGCGCACGCCCTCCGGGATCGCGATCCTCTCCATGCGCGGCGCAACGATGCCGAGCTCTTCGTCCGGAAAGTAGAACCGCATCCCGGCATGGCGCTCGAGGAAGTCGTACACGCCGTGCACCGTGGCGCGTTCGCGGCTTATCAGCATGCCGTAGCCCTGCCCCAGCTTGATGTTGCGGGCTATGTCGAAGTGTGGATCGTCGCGGCCGACGATGAACACGCGGCCCTTCTCCACCTTGGTCACAAACGTGTCGCGCGGCTTCCCCTCAAGAGATATGCCCGCCGCGCGGCTCCATGCGCTGTCGCCGAGGAAGATTGACATGCGCCCGGCCGTGGGCGCGGTGACTACGGGAATCTCCGCACCGAACGTGCGACCGAGGAAGTGCGCCAGCTCCGAGGCGGCGAACCTGACTGTCGGGCAGGCCTTCGGCTCTGTCACCACCTCCGTGCCGGAAGCCGTGAGCTCGACCGCCGCCGCACCTGTCCACGCCGCCGCGACGCATGCCGCAAGTGCGCATGAGAGAACCGTCTTTCCGTTCATGGCCTGTGTTCCGTTACGGTCAAAAAGCAAGTTGCGCGGAGCATCTTCACCAGATGCGTTTTTCGTCGGCCATCCTGTTGAAGCGCTTGATGATCTTGATCTCCTTCGGGTCGTACGGCCGCATGGAAGGCCTGATCAGGTCGTGCTGCCAGCGCGTGAAGTCAAGATTGTCGGCATTGCCATTCTCCGCCTGCCTCCATAGCCCCTCCCACGGCTCGTAGGTCTGGTATTTCCCCGCCACGAACCCCCAGCAGAAGCAGCCCACCTTCTCCAGGTAGTACAGCGGATAGGCCGTCTCCACGTCGTTGTGCAGTATCCTGTGCAGCCATTCGGTGTTGAGCATTGGCCTGCCGTACTTTTCCTTCAGGAACGCTATAGCCTTCACCTGGTTCTCATAGTCGCCGTAGCAGTGGTAGCTGATCACGTCCGAAAGGTCGCCGGCCAGCGCCTCCACCCGTTTCTTGCGCTCGTCCTTGCCGCGCACCCCGAACGTGCCCCAAAGATCCGCGGCAAGCGGCTGGACCGGGTCGATCTTCCACGCCAGCTCGAAGAGCCTCTTCATCTGCGGCCCGGTAAGATCGCCTCTGTTGGTGTTGCCTGGTTCATTCCACAGGTTCCACATTAGTATCCGCTTGTCGGCGCGGTATTTCGCAATCAGCTCTTCGCACATCGCGTAGAACTTCGGCGCCAGCTCAGGATCGTCCAGCGGCGAATACCCGACTGCGTTCGGGAAGCTTCCGTGCTGGCTGAGCCTGCGTCCGCCATGGTAGCCCCAGTCGAACTTCTGCGGACCGGGCTTTGGCAGCTCCCACAGCTCCTTTGGCCTCATGCAGTCGTTCCCCAGCACCACGCAGGCGCGCATCCCATGCCTGTCCAGGATGGCGAGATAGCGTTCGAATCGCGCCATGAACCCGTCATGGTCGGCAAGCCATACCCCAAATCCCTGCACCTCCACTATGATGCGCATGGCATTGAAGCCTATCTCCTCCGCGAGCGCCAGCTCACGCTCCACCTCCGCGAAGCGCTCCTCGCTGCCGAGCTCCTGCCACTGGTCAACGCGGTTCGCCGCCGAAGCCGGCATGTAGTTGCATCCGCGTATCCACGGCTGCTTGTCATACCACGCCCACGCCTGTTCCTTTGTCCACGGGCCGGTGCGTACGGCGAGCGCCGCCGCCGGAATCGCAAGGGCGATTGTCAGTGTCTTGATTTTCATGTCATTCCTTTCAGGTATCTGTAGCTTGATTTCAAGTCTTCTATGGAGTCCGGGTGCGCGGTGGGCTTCACGACCAGCCATTTGGTGCCGTCTGCGGCAAGGGCCGGCACGAGCCTCCTCCAGTCCACCCTGTCGCAGCCCGCACCAACCCCGCACCGTCCGGGCGGCAGCGCGGCGCACTCCGCCTCGCCGATCGCCGGCATCACGTGCACGCACGGATTGCGGCGCGGATGCGACCGCAGCCAGGCGAGAGGATCGCCGCCCGCGAGCACGCACCAGCCCGGATCGAACTCCTGCTTCACGAGGGGCGAGAACCTTTCGTACATCCATTCGCACGCCGTCTTGCCGCCGAAACGGACGCGGAACTCCTGATCGTGGTTGTGGTAGGCGACCTCTATCCCCTCCCCCGCACAAACCTCCGCCGCATGGTTCAGCACGTTCACGACAAGCTGCCAATCGTTCTCGTTCTCCGCGCTGCCCTTGAACCATGCCGTGTTTATCCTGCGGCACCCGCATTTGCGGCAGAAGCGTATCGTGCCGGAAAGCTGCGACCCAGCGAGCGCATGCGGGTACAGCTGGAGAGCGATGAGCTCGAGCCCCGAATCCCTCACCAGCACGCCGAGCGCCTCTGCGTCCCTGCCGTAGAACCGCCCGGTCTCAACCCCCTCGAAGCCGATTTCGCGCGCGGCGCGCAGGGTCCCTGGGAAATCCTTTGCGCAAAGGTCTCTCACTCCATACACCTGGAATCCGAGACGAGGCACCGCCGGCTGGGCGGCGCGGCCGGCCATGGCAGCCGCAGAAACAGCCGCCGCCACAAACCCTCTCCGCGTGACGGCGCTCACCGGTCGATCTCCTCCAGCAGCGCCCTGAGCGCCCCGGCCTTCCCTCGCGCCTTAGCCGCGCGCTCCATCGCAGAATTGTCGCCCGCGAACTTTGCGTACGCGTTTATGACCTCGGGCTGGGGCTCCTCAAGCTCCCTTATCGCCTGGCGCAGCTCGGCCACCAGCGGGGCGCACTCCCCTTCCCGCCCGAGCTCCCTCAGCGCCCTCACGCGCCAGTAGTCCATCTCGCCGGCCTTGATCCACCCCTTCAGCGACCTCTCAAGCTCATCCCTGTACCCCTGCATGTCGCCGAGCGCCTTCCGGCACTGCGCCATGAGGTACCGGCTCTTAGGCTCGCTTCCGGCGTCGCCGGGACGCCCGGCCTGCAGGTTCTCGGGATACGTCGTGGACTCCTCGAAGTGCCTGAGCGCCGTCGTGTAGTCCCCCTTCTCCATGGCCGCCCTGCCAAGGCCGATGCACGCCTCGACGAACGGCGCAAGCAGCCCTTCGCCGCCCTCCCACACGTGGAACCGGCGCGTCGTCAGGAGCCTGTGCGCATCGGCGTGGCGCCCGACCGCGTTGTACGTGTAGGCGAGGCGGAGCACGCAGGGGTCGTATTCGTCCACCACGCCGCGGTACCTCTCCATCAGCGCAAGCCGCTCCGCGGCGGGGAGCCCCAGCCTCTCGGCGAGCTTCCCGGCCTCGTCGAGCGTGCGGAAGTGCGGCCCGGCCTCCAGCGACTTCAGGTAGTACCCGTACGCCTCCATGCTCGGGACGCCGGACGGCGCGCCGGTGTTGGTGAAGTACGTGCCGGGGTGCGAAAGCGCGAACCCGATGCAGCGCAGGGCGAGGGCGTGCTTCGGGTTGATCCGCGCCGCAGCCCGCCACGACTCCGTCGCGGGCCCCTTCTGGTCCATGTTCCACAGCACCTCGCCGAGGAAGTAGTGCGTGTCGGCGAGCATCATGCCGTCGCCGAACGTCTGCCCGGCGGCCCACCGGAGCACGGCGAGCTCCTCCAGCCGACTCGGAAAGCAGTATATCCAGCCCTTGACGGCGTCCTCCGCGCGGAACCCGCCGAACCTCCCCAGCCTGGCGAGGGCGTAGGCGCGGAAATAGGTGAACATCGGGTTCCTGTAGCTGCCGCAGGCGGCAAGCGTGTCCTTGAGCGGCAACGCCCCCTCCGTCCGGTACGGCCTCTCGGCGGCGGCCATCTCCAGGGCCGCGCCGCTGAGCGCCGCCACCTCCTCCCATGCGCCCAGGCCCCAGTAGTCGCAGATGCACTCAAGGAGCTGCTGCGCCTTGAGCCCGCGGTTCCTCCCGGCCGCCGCAAGCGCGGCACGGGCGGACGCCGGCGTCACCCCGCCCGCCGCCGCGAACGCCTCCTCGCACGCGCCCCAGCATTCGAGCGGGTCGCACTCGAACGCCCTCCTCTGGTTGTCGGCGGCGAACTCCCGCCAGCGCTTCCTCTGCGCCTCGCTGGCGTTGGGGTGGTCCTTCAGCTTCCGGTGTAGGTAGGCGTGCAGGGTGTGCATCTTCGCCTCCTGCGTCCCGAGCGGCAGCGCGCTGTATTCAAGTATGTCATGGGCCTCGTCGTACCTGCCCTGTATGCAGCAGATGCGGGCTATCTCGATGAACGACTCCTTCTTGTGCGTGAGCCGCCACGTGCAGCGCCAGAAGAGGTCCTCGGCGCGCTTCAGGTTGCCGAGGCCGCGCTCCACGAGCGCCAGGTAGTACTCCGGGGCGGCGTCCAGCGCGCGCGTGTAGTTCTGCGTGGCGCGGGCGACCGCCCTCTCCAGGTACGGCCTTGCGGCGGCGTAGTCCCCGTTCTTCGCCCGCCTCACGCCCATCGCGAGGTTG
>CAMPAA010000085.1 GCA_946631345.1 uncultured Verrucomicrobiota bacterium | reverse complement strand
GCCGCAGTGGGAAATCTGTGCAAAAAAAGCCGCCGGGCCAAAGCCCGACGGCAAACGAAAAAAGCCCCTCCGGCACGAAGCCGGAAGGGCGGAAATGGAAAGTGCTTGAAGTTGTGGCGACTATGTTTGCCGCCTGTCAATGCAGGCGGCGAAATGGTATAATACGCGCCGTTGCAGGGAGAAGGACAATGAATGATCTGACCATCGCCGAACCGGTAAACGTCGATGCCATCCGTTCGCGAATCCTCACGATTCGCGGCGTTCAGGTCATGCTCGACCGTGACCTCGCGGAGCTTTACGGGGTTCCGACGAAGCGTTTGAACGAGCAAGTGAAGCGCAACATGATTCGCTTTCCCCCGAACTTCATGTTCTCGTTGAGTGACGACGAGGTTCAGGAGATATTCGCGAGCGGGAATGATGTGGGCAATCGTTCAAGGTCGCAATTTGCGACCTTGAACAAAGGGCGTGGACACAACATCAAATATCGCCCTTACGCATTTACCGAGCATGGGATTCTCATGCTTGCAAGTGTTCTGAAAAGCGAAATAGCGGCACTGGTCAGCATACGAATCACCAATGCTTTTGTCGCCATGCGCAAGGCTCTCGCGTCCATCGCGCCGCTTCTCGCACGAATCGAAGCGACAGACCGGCGGCAAATCGCCGACCAGATTCGGAATGACGCGAACCAAGCCCGCAACGAGGAGCGCTTCAAGCTGATACTCGATGCGATGCAGGACAAGAAGTTCCCGCCGCAGAAGGTGTTCTACGACGGGCAGATATACGATGCGTTCGAGCAGATGAAGAAGTTCGTGCGCATGGCGAAGACGGAACTGATCATCATCGACCCGTACTTCGCCGACTGCGTTCTGCCGCTCATCGCACAGAAAAGGCAGGGCGTAGCGGTGCTCGCGGTGAAGAACTCGCGAAACAAGCTTCTTCATGCCGTCGATGTGGCGAAGTTCAACGCGCAGTACGCCAACTCGCTCACGGTCAAGGTCTCCGACAGGTTCCACGACCGCTTCCTCATCATCGACAAAACGACACTCATTCACGTCGGGGCGTCCCTCAACTACCTCGGCAAGAAGTGCTTCGCCTTCTCATCCCTCGACAAATCCAACATCCCCGACATCCTCGCCAAGTTGTAAGAATCCCTGCGCAGCATCGTTTCAGTTCCATTCACAACCCATCCCCCGCCGAATGACAGGGGACGTTTGCGTTGTCTATGTCAATTATCCGAGATGCATCCTTCCTATATCACTTCTCCATCAACACAAGCGCAAAAGCATCGGCTACGACAACACCAAAGGATTTTGACAGATGAATCCGCAACATTGCACCAGGGACAAGATCAAACTCGCCAAGTTTCTGCCAAGTCCCTGTGCCTATCGCTTGATTTACCTTGAAATGAGAAACCGAACCTTCCGATTCGATTGTCATTGCGGTTGAAGATTGGGTGTTTGCTGAATGGAGATATGGAATTCTACCCATAAGGACATATCTACCCTTGACAGGCACAGGCAATGGATATTTCGCCTCTCCGACACATGAGTCGACTTTGAGATCGCTGCTCCAACAGCCTCCGCCTGGTGGATAGTGCGACCCCTCGCCTATCTGCTCGCCGTTTGCGTTGTGCCAGAATTTCCATCCCTCCGTGAATGTCACGCCAGGCGTCTCGTCATCTACGACTCTCCAGCCTTTTGTCGCAGGATCGGGAACACCTGGGAAATCCCCGCCAAGCATACGCTGAAGCTCACGCACAAGCCCCAGCCGCCAAATGTCACGGGGAAGCAACTCTCGCATTTTGCACAGTGCGGCGGCTTCGCCAGCCGCACAGCCAAGCTGCGCTAGCGTGTTTATGACACGCGGGCCACCAAGCCCAACGTGCGTACAGCTGAAACATCTGCCAGCCATAAAAAGATTCCCGATATTGCGGGAATAAATGGAACGATAGGGAATCCAATAGCGCCCATAATGCGGCTGTCGGCATGTTGTAAGGAAGTCCACCCCTTGCTTGCAATCGTCATAGTGGAGATCAACGCTCCATGATCCGGCGGCAATCGAGTCCTTGAACTGTCGCTTCTCCGTAATGTCTCTTTCCGAATACACCCAGTCACCCATCAAACGGCGCGACTCGCGCTTGCCCAGAAGGAACGGAACATTATCAAGTACGAGACGCGAATTGGATGCCTCCTTCTTTGCCAAAGAGAACGCGCCATAAATTGCAAGAAATAGACGGTCACGTATAGCTTCGCCTTCCGCAATCATGTCACGTCTGATCCCATATTCCCAATTCCACTCGCCACGAATTGCGGACACGCCCTGCGCATGAGGTTCTGCCCATGGCGCAGAGAAAGGAATGTCCGTGTTTGCCTGCGCACTCGTCCACATGAGCGAAGCGCCAAGCGTATGCCCGTCCTGCTTCTCCGGAGCGGAAGGTTCCCCATATTCAGATTTTGCCTCTCGCCCCATGCGCCAATCGGCTCCGGCATAATACCCAAGCCAGCCATCGCCTGTAGCGTCGCAAAAAAGCGGTGCACGGAAACGCACGATCCTGTTGTGCCGCCAGTCAAGAGCCTTTACCGCCACAATGCGCCCCGCATCCGTCTCCACCGCAAACATACGATGGCAAAGATGAAGCGAAAGCGTCTTCTCGTCCTCCACAATGCGCATACGGTGGGCGTCAGAAAGGGCCATGTTCGCGTCACGATTCAAGAACCATCCGCGCACTTCCCTCACAAGCGGATATTTCGCCTCTCCTGCCGACCAGACCCGAATCTCCGACGATGCGTTGCCCCCAAGCACAGGACGATCCTGCACAAGCGCGACCCTTAGCCCTCGTCTTGCCGCAGACACCGCCGCGCATGTGCCAGGCACACCGCCGCCAACCACGACGAAATCGGCATCTATGGTCTCGGAGACAACCGCAGGATCAAGCTTAAGCGCGCCATCTGGCTTTATGCCGTCATCCGTCAGCACGACACCGGCGCAACGTCCGTCAAAACCATCCATATCTTCAAGCACAATCTGTACCAGACCTTTCTTCAGCTCGACCTCGCCGCCATCCTCCCAATCCCACTTCGTCTGCGAAACGCCAAATGTTTGGCCGAGCGTCCGCCCGCCAACACGCACCTTGAACGCTCCGGCGCCATCCACCCATTTGCGAGACCGTACCCACACGTGCCATCTGCCAGTTCCTGGAACGTTTGCGACAGCCTTTGCGTCCGTCACGCGAATGCCACATCCATGCGCCAGAAGATACGGAGAACCCATCACATCCATGAACTGCACGTCAAGCTTCCAACCTCCGGCGTCGAAACTCTGTGGATTCACGTCAATACGCGCAGCCCAAAGCGTTCCGGCGGCAAAAATCACCTCAGACGCAACGATAGCTAATCTTGAACGGCTCAATATCATTATTGGTTTCCCCGTTTCTGGACGCCGCTTCTGCCGTTCCATTTTTCCCACAGCCAATATGCTCGCGCCGCCGTTCCGTTCCGCCAAAGATCGTCAATCACCATAGGTGTATCATTCAGATACATCAGACCACGACGACATTCAAGCGAAGTGACTGGCGCATCCGCCAGCGCAATCGGACGCAACGCCGAAAACCCTCCCGCATTCTCCGCAGGCACCTCATAGAACACACCGCCAACATAAAGAAGGTCGCGTTCCGTGGCTATCTCACGACATACAACGTTCGTATCGCCATTCACATTCGGGAACTTCCAATCCATCCCGTTATCATCTTTGACGGCAACAACCGGATACGTGACATCTGGCACGGACGTAATGATTTCCGCTGGACCGTATCGGAAACAGGCTGTAGCACTCTTCGCGTCTTCAAGGCATTTTACACGCACCCAATCTCCATCGCGCAAAAGCTCATGGCGAACAGGAGTCCCGTCTTTCCGGGAGAACGAGAAGCGCATGGATTCATATCCCACGTGCAAATATGGTTCAGAAATATCGCCGTCATTCACATCTTCATCAAGCCACACGCATCCTTCGCCGGACGGAGGCCCAAACGATGCCAAGTCGTCTGGCCTCACGAACCAGAGGTTGGACTGCGACCGTTCGCATCGTGGAGCATCAGCCTTCAATCCACGACCGCCCAGAAACTCATCGCGCGCCTGATCGTCGCATCCGAACACGATTCTGTCCCCCCAGCGGCAGAAATCCCCGATCACCTTCAAATATGTGGATATCGGACGTATTCCGTTAGGCGATGCGGGCGAAAATTCGCACGGGAAACGCCAGAACGTACCATGCATTGTGGCGAGCAACGAGCCATCGTCAAAGCCAACATCTCGAATGCGCGGCCACTCCGTGTTCCACCCGTGGGCACCATCGTAGGCGTGAGATGCCTTGGGCAAGCGATAATAACACCACTCCGTTCCATTCGTCGTCACGCCGAGAATAACTGATTTTGCATCCCATCCCAGCGCCCAAATGGGATTGCGCATGGGATTCAGGTTGCCATAGATACCATCGCGCGTCGTCACTTCCGTGAACTGACAGCGTCTCACCGGCGTCCAGTCGCGCCCAAATTCGTTCCACCAAGCGAGCACTCCTGACGACACGAATGGGTTGCTGCGCGCCTCTGGGCTGTCCTCTCCGTTGTTGGATACAAACACTTTCCCGAACCCGCTGCAAAGCCCCTTGCTGTGATATCCGGGAACGTGCGTGACTGGCGCAATCGTCCATCCTGTCGGCCAGTCAGCCCCGAACCACTTGAGACATTCGGCTATGTCTCCATCGTTTTTCCCGTTCTCGCGAATGAGCGTGTTTACGGCAAGCGTGCGCATATCCAGCTCGTAAAGCCCCGTCTCCATCGTGGCCACATAGACCTTGTTCGCGGAATCATGGAGATGCCTTGCCGCCCCCGTCAGGCGCCCCGGCATCTTGAATGGCGGAACAACCTTCACCCCGCCATGCGCATCAATCACATACGGCCCGATCAGCAGCTGGCTCGTCTCGCGATGAATGAGCCTGTTCGCCGGAGTGCCGCCAACAGAACCAGGAAACACCTCGCGCGAGAGGTCGGGTTTTATTCGGTAGAGCCGGTCGCTAGACCCCACGGGACAATGTGGCCCATAGGTAACCACCCAAAGATCATCAGCCCACGGCACGACTGCACCCGTGCCGCATTCGCCCTCTTCGTTGAACATCGCCAGATGCGGATAAACCCCGGAAAACTCCGGCCATACTTGCGGCGTCTCATTTTCGCCCAGCACGTGCCTCGGCAGAATGGCGACAACTGCGGACAGCACCGCCAACAACGGCAATCGGTTCAGAAGGCCAATCATACTATTTTTCTCCGCAGAGGAACAAACCCTCATCAACGGACGATTATTTTCGTGCCCTTGATTGGCTCGTCCCACACGCACACCGCCTTAACGAACGGCATGCCATTGTCGAAGCCACGATGCACGCCGAACACCATGCCCGATTCGTCACCGGCAAGAGCCTTCTCCACCGTCGTGGGCGCATAGTCGATATAGGTCGCGTTCAGCCATGCCGCCGTTCCCTTAGGAATTCGCACGATGCGCGGCGTATCGCCTGAAGTCACGGCGGTGAACAAATTGGCGAACACGGATGGCGAACTCGGCGGTGCACCCGTGAACACAATTTCATCCGGCGTCCTGCCGTTGGAGAACGGCGTCGCACCCACAACGATGTCCTGAGAGGCATGGAGGACAAGCCTCGTCAAAGCGGCATCATATGCAAATGCGTTTGCGGCGATGTTCGTCACCGTCGTCGTCTTGTCCTTCCCTCCCAACACAAAACCCTCAACATTCGCCATACGCTGGAACTCCGTACCAGCGACGGATCTGTAGCTCGGAAGCGTGAGCGTACCGCGCGCAGAAATCCTGTTGTACTCATAATCCATGCATAGGGATGTTCCTCCGATTGCCGTAACGCCGCTTATATCCCACCAATCGAACTTTGTTCCCGACAACGCATGATCCTTGAACAATCCATACGTACCACTGATGGATGTCAGGTTGGGAACTATCATAACCAAGTGTTCAAGCAGTGTCTGAGAAGAGATGTACCAATCCTGATTCCATAACCACGGAACATCAGGTTCATCTATTACTATTGTACGGTAGTGTCCACAAGTTGTATCTACGCACTGGAATGGTTTGAACGACCCCGTGTTGGAAGCCACAGCCACCAATGTTCCCGGAGATATGAATCCAGTAACATTGTCGGAAGCCGGTGACGTCCATGCTCCAGCCCCGGCAGACATCCGTACAATCGTCCACGCTGCGGAATCTCCAGACTGAGCTATTCTTCCGCCAAGGTCAAGGACGCCGCATCCGTCGTCGTTCGCGAAGATGCCTTGCAGTCCTGTTCTCCAGTCCACTCCAACCTGAAGTGCATGTTGATTCTCATCCACAACAGAACATCTGATGGTGAAGTTGCCGTTAGAAATTGTGGCCTTGTCCGCCGCAAGCGTCCACGGATGAACGATACGCGCATAGAGCCATTTGTCTCCGGACATCGTCACGGTTATCGTGTTTTCAGTGCATACGTCTTTGTCCACATCGCCGTACCACTTTACAAATGTGCCGTTTGCATTCGGCGTTACGGTCAACGTAACCGTCGCACCTTTAGGATAGGTACCGTCCGCGAATGGCGCCCAATCCGCCGAGGAGTTCACCGCATCGTCGAAGAAAGTGTCGCGCTCCACGGTCAGCGCACAGCCTGTGTCGCTGCCGATATAAGCGATGTACTGTTCGTAATGCGATTTGAACACCGATGCGGACACCACGCCAAACGGAATCGGATGGTCTGGATGCGCCGCATGGTATGCCTTGCGTTCCGCTTCCGAAAGCGGCGTTGCTCCCGACGCGATTGCGTCCCAAGCCGCCACATCTTTCGGGATGACGAACACCATCGTGTTTGCCGCCGTATCTGGCCAGATGTCGGAAGCGCTAAAACCAGGCACCGCCCCCGTAAACGTAACAACTTCAAGTGGCTGCCTGTTGAAAGTAGCGTTGAAACCGAAGCTGAACCCTTCTGCACAGCCTATAGTCACACGCTTCAGGCTACCTAACGTACCCCTTGCACCGAACGTCCAGTTACCAAGATAAGCGAGAGTATTGCTGTCTGCGGAAAGTTTCAATTCGCACATGTTGTCGCACCCGTAGAAAGCGCTGTTGCTGGCTGCAACGATTGACGGCAGCTCCAACGTCCCCGTGGCGAGCATCCTTGCAAGTCCGTACTCTCCGACATATTTCAACCCAGCAAGATTGAAATCGGAATAGTCGGTCTCCTCGCCAATGTCCTTGGAATTGCTTCCAAAACCGTAATCCACAATCGTCTGCAAACCCGAGAGATTGAGAAATAGTTTCTTTACCATCGCCGCTTCGCTCGGACGAGACCATTGAGCAAACTTCGTGATGCCAGCGGCATCAAGTACAAGTTCCTCCGGTTGAACAGTCTGAAGACCGGCTGTCGAGTCTTGATTTACAAGCTTGTCAGAATGGACGATGACGCGAGGAGACTTACCGTTTGAATCGGCTTTGAGTCCATACACGAACTGTTTTATGTTCCACTTTGCGCCATTGCTTGCCGCCGTGGCTACGCCATCGTGGAGATCAAGATATTCCCCCATGTAGCCACCGTCATAGGCTATATTGGAAGATGTATAATTGCCGATTTGTATCGCACTGTTCTTCCATTCAGATTTGAGTATCCACCTCCCGTCAGTAATGCAAGCTACACTCCCTGTGCTTGGGTTGCCGGCTATGTTTGCAGAGTAATATGTCCATTTGGGATGCGTGTTGACGAGAGCTTTCCATTCGTCGGAATTGCCGAACTGGACAAACGCGACTGCGCCGTCCTTGTCCGTAACTTCCAAGCCAGTGACGGTCTGCCCTGTGGCGAGCGAACCGCCGTTGCCGTTGATACGCGCGATGAGGTCTGCCGAAGAATAAACCGTCGTCCATTTGACTTCAGACAAGTTTTCCGTAAGGGTGTAGATGACGATTGTGCCATCTGACCGCAGGGCATAGAGACGCGGACGGAAGTAGTCCGTGTGGCTCATACGCTTCGCGACAATGGTTTGCCCAGACAAGTTGGCGTCGCTCGCCACCGTCGCCCATGCCGTGGCGAGCGGTGCGACATTTTCGTCGAGACTGCTCACCTTCGCTGCCGAGTACGAAATATTCGTAATAGTCGGATTTGCGTACCACGGCACCACATACGACGTTGCGGCAACCGCCTCATTCGCTGCGAATGCCGCAACGGCCATTATGACCATTAAATAATCTCGGATTCTCATTTTTTATTCTCCTTTGGATTTAAACATAAAGATCTCGGCGTCACCAACGGCAAGTCCGTACATGCCGTTGTGTGCGGCGGACTCCGCACCTGACGCATCTACACGCATCGTTCCGTCTTTGAAACTCGCCTTGAAGGACGCGCCGTGTATCGGGTCGCGGTTGAGCACCATGAAGATGCCGCTGCCGTCGTTCTCCTGTACGGACACGACAAGGTCACTTGCGCATGGGTCAAACTCCTTAACGAACGGCGGCAGATCGCCCACGGCCAAAGCGGTCGTGCCCTGCGGCACCTTCCAGCCCGTATGCCGAACGACCTTCACCTTGCCGCCAAGAAACACATGGGCACGGGCGGCGAACTCGCGGTTTGCCAGTGCCATCCTGTCGTACATCGGTGTGCGGCGCCCATCGGGAGAAAGCGGCGCGATGTCAATGCACATTCCGCCATCGTCATTCGGACGGAAACTGTAGTACTGAAGCCCCTGCGCCCCATAGGCAAGATTGGAATACTGCATCAGCTTCAAATGACCAAGTGTGGGGATTGGGTTGTCCCACACCTTGTGGCAGCGCAGGGGAACCACATTCGCGAATGCCCAGAACGGCTTGTTCTCACGCCGCGACAGCGAAGAGACAAGCTCCAACGACTGGTACCAGTTCTTGCGAAGATGGATGTCCTCACCCCTGAAGAAGAATGGACGCTTGGCATAACGCGGCGCATAGACCGGATAGACATCAAGGCTGTAAAGATCCGTCTTGATTTCCTTGATGGAGGTTTCAAGGTACTCGACATAAGACGTGGTGCCATACCACTTTTCAAGGTCATGCTCAAGAATCCCGAACCAGTTCATGTAAAGAGGGTGCGTATGATCGACACTGCTGATGTTGCGCGCTATCGCGCCGATCTCCGGCATCTTTTTGATGTTCGGTTCATCCCAAAGATAGTGTGCCGCAAGACCTGGGTGATCCATGATCGGAAGCAACGCCTGCGGGTTCTTTCGCGGTTCGCCCCAGTGGAGAACCAGACGGATTCCGGCTGCCACGGCGGCATCAAGGCATTTCCGCGCCTGCTCTTCCGTCTTCACGGACTGAATAAGAAGGTTGCACCCGCATTCGCGCACCTCCATATACCTACCAGAAAGAGCGTCGCTTACGGAAAACGGCCAGCCCCATGCGAAGAGCGGCATTTTAGAGATTGGCGGAAGCGGAGATTCTGCTGCATCGCCTTGAAAGAAACGCTCCGCCTCGCCAGGGCCTATCCAGAACTCCCCTGTATAGCATGATGTATCTTTTACACGCCCGATGCGGTCGACGCGCTTGACCCCATCGGCAAATGTAGCTTTGAGGACAACCTCTGTGAAACCATCGTTCCTGATTTCCAGAACATTTCTCCCGTCAGACAGTTTCGTTGATACGCTCAGCGGACCATCGGCCTCAAACGTCTTCACGAAACCTGGTACATTTACAGGTATGGGAATCGCCACCAACGGCATGGCCAGAGTGGCGATGACCATATACAATTTCTTTGTGCCTTTCACCTTTGAGTTCCTTTGTTTGTTGAAATGCGTTTTAGTATAACAAACGCCATTCTCAAAAAATAGTACCCATTAGAGTAGTAGTGTTCTTCGTGCATATCAACCATAAATTTGGTATCATTCTTGACAATGATTTTTGCAAAGACAGCTATTTGCGCAATGTTCTCGCTACATGCCGCAGTTCAAATGCCGACAGTCACCATTTGCAACCGCGACTATGAGGCATGGACAAATATCGCCACTACCACCACGGCGGCATTGGACATCTATCATCTCCAAAAGTTCATCCGCCAGCCCTTCTCCATTGAAGGCAAGGTCGTCGCATGGTCAGGTTCTAAATTCTTCATCCTACGGGATGCGATGGGGGGCATTGAGGTGTGCCACCCTAATAACGACAGACCAAAATGCGGCGACATTGTCAAGGTAACCGGGTTCATCTACCACTTCGGATTCAGGAACCAAATAGTTGAAGGCGTTTCACTTGAAAAACTCGGTCATGAAGACCCTGATCCACCAGTGCAAACGACCCCAGCTGAAGTCGTGAACGGAGGCCTGCAATATCGCATCGTCTCGCTTGACGGCGTTGTGACCGATGCTTTCCGTGACGAGATAGACCCAAACTGGAACTGGTTGAGCATCGAACGCGACGGTGCAAAGATACTTGCCAATATCTTCGATCCGAAACTGAGACAAGACGAATTGGACAAACTTGTCGATGCCACTATCTCCATTACTGGTGTCGCATTAACGGAAGGAGCCGGTTACAGAAAGTATCTTGCGCCATGGGTGGAGATACCTTCGCTTGCATCCATCCGAATTATCGACCCTCCGACTATCGACCCGTTTGTGGCAGATGAGATTAAAAGCCAAACGGAGTTTCTTAGAACCGCTATTCCCCGCTATGCGCATCGCAGACGGCTATCCGGACATGTCCTCGCCTCTTGGAACGGAGATTCGCTGTTCATAAAAGTTAAGAACGGCAGCAGGATACGCGTGCATCTGAAACGACGACAATCTTTACCGCCAACGGGAAGCGCAGTGACCATATCCGGCTTCATCCGCCATAATGTGTTCTACGAACGACTTGACAATGCCGTTGTCCGCCTCGACAACGGCGAACCGATGCCGCCAGAAAAACCAAATGCCATAAATCCTCATGACATTTTGTTCGACAAAGCAGGCGAGGCCAAGATTCAGCCACAGTTCAACGGGCAAGCCATCAGCGTTGTCGGTAAAGTCGTAAACATACTGTCCGCCGACATTTGGCACGTACGACTGGACGTTGACTGTAACGGCGTCACGGTGCCCGTGATTATCAACGGCCTTACACCACCTGGGCTCGGATCGCTGATCAAGGTTTCTGGGATCTGCATCATGGAAACAACTCCAAACGAAGGAAACGACATCATCAATCGCATAACTGGATTCTCCATTGTCCCACGCTCGCAGAGTGACATACGCATCGTCAAATCACCACCTTGGTGGACACCATCTCGACTTCTGACCCTTGTCGGCGGTCTCGTCGTCGTCATCGTGATATTTCTGGTCTGGATCATATTGCTTCAGCGTGTCACAGACCGCAAAAGCCGACAGCTGTTGAGGGAAAAGGTCACACGTCTGAAGGCTGAACTGCGGGTTGACGAGCGCACAAGCCTCGCCGTGGAACTGCACGATTCGCTAGCGCAGTCATTGACAGGCGTATCCCTGCAGTTGGACGCAGTGGAAATGTCTGAAGACGGCAATGATAGGGCTAAACACTTCTCCGCCGCGCGAAATGCGCTAAAGTCCTGCCGCGAAAATCTACGCTATTGCTTGCGTGATCTGCGCAGCCGCTCGTTTGCGGAGGCAAACATGAGCGAGGCAATATCCGCAACTGTTCTGCCACACATCGGCAATGCACATTTGTCCGTGCAATTCAATGTACCGCACACACGTCTGTCGGAATCCTTGGCACATGCGGTTCTCTGCATAATCCGCGAACTTGCTGTAAACGCCGCCAGGCATGGACTCGCAAAGAACATTCTTGTAAGTGGTGAATACCATAACGGCAACATAGACTTCTCGGTGGAGGACGACGGTTGCGGATTCGATCCAGATACACACCCTGGGCCGGCACAGGGTCACTTTGGTCTGCTTGGAGTCAAGGAGCGAATAAACACACTTGGCGGAGAAATGAAAATAGTAAGCGACAAAGAGAACGGCACGAACGTTACAATGTCGCTTCCGGCAGATGATCAATATAAGGAACTCAAGGACAGAAGGGAGCGGGCATGAATCGGATATCAATTTTAATCGCTGATGACCATGAAATAGTTCGCACTGGTCTTTCAGCGATATTGGGACTCGATAGTCATTTTCAAGTTGTCGGATTGGCTGAAAATGGGCAAGAAGCGGTTTCGCTCGCTGCGTCCCTCAAGCCCAATGTAGTCATCATGGATCTCATGATGCCAAAAATTGACGGCGCAGACGCAACGCGAAGAATTCTGGAGCACAACCCGGCAACGCATGTGCTCATCCTCACAACGTATGCAGAAGCCGCAGATATTCGACGCGCGATAGACGCAGGAGCCGTCGGTGCATTGTCAAAGGACATATCCACAAAGGAGCTTATCTCGGCCATACGTACCATCGCAACTGGGGGACGTGCATTCTCTCCCGATATCGCCAATCAGATTTCAGCTGACGCGAAAATGCCGTCTCTCACCGAACGGCAGATAGAGGTGCTTTATTCGCTTACGAGAGGTCTTACGAATCAGGACATCGCCAAGCAGTTTGGCATAACCGAAGATGGCGTAAAGTCCCATCTGAAGGCGATATTCGCCAAACTTGGAGTATCAAATCGTTCAGAAGCCGCCTCTTACGCAACTCGGCACAACATCGTGAAATTTCCATTCATGAGCTGAAGTGCCTGCGAAGCATCTATCCTATCAAGAACGCACCTATTGTTAAAAAACGATTCGGCATCTCAATGCGCGACTAACGCAAATCCGCCGAACCCACATAACCCATCCACCCTCAACCGCCGCCTCGCACCACGCGACCACTGCGGGGCTCCTCCTTCGGCCTCGGGGGATATTCCTGCGCAATCCCCCGCCCCGCACAGCCACACCCCATCTTCCCGCCCCACCAACTCCACAATAGCA
>CAMPAA010000084.1 GCA_946631345.1 uncultured Verrucomicrobiota bacterium | reverse complement strand
ACCTCCTACCCACTGCTTAGAAGGCAGTTGCTCTGTCCAGATGAGCTACAGGGGCCAAAACGGGTGCGAATTATACCACAACTGGGATGATTTGTGTGAAGGAAATTCAACCTTCAAACCTTTCAATTCCCCCTCACGCACCCGCGCAGGGAAACCCTTCGCTCCGTTGGGGGAGGCGAAACCCTTCGTTGGGGAAGGTCAAACCCCTCGTTGGGGAAGACCCCGACCCCCGTACGGGAAATCGCCCGCCCCCGCAGGGGAGGACGCCTTCCTCCGTCGGCGCGGGCTTCATGCCTTCGGCGGGTTGCTTTTGGCGAAAGGCGTTTTATGGTATAATTAACTTTTTCTTTTAGGAGAAAGAGCGGAGACATGGCGGCGAACGATCTGTTCAGCGAAGAGTACAAGGTTGATCTGGAGGTCTTTGAAGGGCCTCTGGATCTCTTGCTGTACCTAATCCGCCGAGACGAACTCGACATCTACGACATCCCCATCGGGCGCATCACCGAGCAGTACATGAAGTATCTGGAGATGATGCGCCAGCTCAACCTCGATGTCGCCGGCGAGTTCATCGTGATGGCCGCAACGCTCATGGTCATAAAGAGCAGGATGCTCCTGCCGGTCGACCGGCGCACAGCCGAGGATGCAGGCGACGAGGAGTGGGTCGATCCTCGCCTTGACCTTGTGCGTCAGCTCGTTGAATACAAGAAGTTCAAGGATGCCGCAGGCAAGCTCGCTGAGTACGAACTTCGGAAGATGGAGTCCTTCGACTACGGCGGCGGCAGACCGAAGTTCGAGAAGACGCAGAAGGACAAGGAGTGCGCGATAGCCAACCTCGGCCTATTCGACCTGCTTGCGGCATTCCAGGACGTACTGGCGCGCCTGAACGAAATGCCGCAGGAGGAGCTGAAGGGTTCGCGCTGGAGCGTGCCGGACAAGATGGACTTCGTGCTCCACCGCGTGCGGACCGATGGCCAGCTGGCGTTCTCCACGCTGTTCACCGAGAAGTCTCCGCGCGGCGAGGTGATCGTCACGTTTCTCGCATTGCTGGAGCTTCTGCGACAGCACCGCGTGGTGATATACCAGAATGCGGCATTCCACGAGATAACCATCCTTCCGAGCAGGGAAGAGCCTGCCGACAAGCCGCTTGAGGCTCCAGACGAATGGTGAGCGGCCCACGGAGAAAGCGAGAACCACAGAAATGGAAGAAGAGAACATCGAACAGCAGGATCCAAAGCCGGAGGTCAAGGCGGAGCAGTACAACAAGCCGCGAGACGTGCGGCTTCCGCTGCCTGGAAGCCTCCAGGAGATCGTCGGCTCGCTCCTCTTTGCGAGCGAATCTCCGCTTACCGTGGGAGAGTTGCGCGAGTGCGTGCGCGTAGTCGAGCCGGAGGACGGCGATGACGCCGAAGTCATGGAAGTATACAAGACGTGCACCACGCGTGAGATCGAGGAGGCCTTGCGCGGTCTCGAAAAGGCGCTTGATGTCGCCAAATGCGGATTTGCGCTCGTTTGCACGGGAGGGCAGTACAGGATGCAGACAGCCCCCGTGTGCGGTCGGTATGTGCGCGCGCTGCTGAAGCTCGACCGCCCCAACCGCCTTTCGCGCGCCTCGCTTGAGACGCTCGCCATCGTCGCGTACCGCCAGCCGATTACCAAGGCCGAGGTCGAGCAGATACGCGGTGTAGGCGTGGATACGATCATGAAGACGCTGACTGATCTTGGTCTGGTGCGCCTTGTCGGGCGTTCAGAGCTGCCAGGGCATCCGTTCCTTTACGGAACCACGCCGTTCTTCCTTGAGCATTTTGGTCTTGCCTCTCTCGACCAGCTGAACGAGATCGATCCCACGCTGCCGCGCTCAAACCCCCGCGAACGCGCGAAACTCTTCAAGAAGGAGGACAAGCCTGCAGCCGAGCAGCCCGAGCTGCCGGGCTCGCCGGCGGAGGAGAACGCACCGACCGCATCGGACGTCCAGAGCGGAGAAGATGTGCAGCAGGAAGAGACCTCTGGCGACGATTCCGGCGAGGAACCTGCCGAGGACGGTGCGAAGGATGATGAAAACGATGTGTTCATCGATGACACTCCGGACGAGTTTGACGATGAAGATGATGATGATGACGAGGAGGATGAGGATGACGAAGACGAGGAAGATGAAGATGACGAGGAGTGAGAAGACAAGAGGCGCGTTGCTTGCTTGCGGAGCATTTCTCCTGCTTGCGGGCTGCGACCCGACGGAGCCGTCTGCCGCCGAACGCGCCGACAGGGCGTCGCGCCACTATACTGCGGCGATGGCGGAGTTGCAGGCCGGTCGCATAGATGCGGCGGTCAAGGGGTTCAGGGAAGTGATTCATGCGGAGCCGGGCAACGGCAACGCGCACTTCCAGCTGGCTGCGCTGCTTGAGGACTCCAAGAAGGACTATATCGGCGCAATTGTCCATTACCGGCTGTATCTCATGCTTAGGCCTGAATCCGACAAGGCTCCGATCGCGCAGGACCGGCTTAAGGGATGCGAATCGCGCTACGCCGCCCAACTCGTGGAAAAAGCGGGCATGGAGAACCATTTCGCAGCCGAGGTGGAGAGGCTTCGCAAGGAGAACGCGCAGTACGGGCAGAAGAATGCCAAGCTATCCGAAAGCCTTGACGAAGCTGCGCGCAGGATAGCCACTCTGGAGAAGGAGGTGGCGATGAAGCAGAAGATGCTTTCCCGCGCAGCCAACCTGTCCGACGACAAGTCCGTCGCCGAGTCTCCGAGGCGTTCGCGCCGCCCGACGGATGCCGAGCTGCTGGATGACGATTCGGACGGAGACCGCGTGCTTTCGTCTGCCGACATCAAGAACCTCCGCGCCATGCTTGACGAGGACGAGCGCACGGCCACGCCGCCGAAGATGGCAGGAGTCGATGCGGCGAGCAAGGACGAGGCGGGCAGTCCGCCGCCAGCCTCCACCAATCAGGCGGCGGCGTCCGGCAACCCGTTCATGCGAAAGAAGAAGCCGCCCGAGCGGACAATTCCCGAGACGTACACGGTGGAGGAGGGAGATACTCTCATGCGCATTTCGGCGCGGTTCTACGGCACAAACCACAAGTGGCGCGAAATCCGCGACGCCAACAAGACGGTCATCTCCCCTGACGGCCGCGTGAACGCCGGCCAGGTGATCAAGCTGCCGTGACTGGATGGGCCATCGCCATGCTGAACAATCCAAAGGGCATACACACGGAGCTGGTGGAGCGCAGCCATTCCTACACGGCTGTTGACATCCCGTGGCAGATGGATGAAGATGGCGGCTCGGCGCTTTTCCGCTATATGCGTGGAGGTGGCGTGCGCGCGTTCGGGCGCACCAGCCACGATGTGGCGCGCATACGCCGCCAGACGCGGTTTCTTGTGGCGTTCGGCGTTCTTGCGGTGTGCTGGCTCTTGCTGTGGATGTTTTGATGAAGCGGGCGGCGCACTGTGGTATAATATGGCATTGATTAATCCATAGTTCAAGTGTGATGAAAGAAGGAGAAGAAAGATGACTGAGAAGGTGTTTTGCGCGGTGCTTGCGGTGGGCGTGGCCTGCGGTGGCCTGCAGGTGCGTGCGCAGCAGGCGGCGGATGCCCGAGCTGCGTATCAGGTACGCCAGGCGGTGCAGGAGGTGCAGAGGCTGTCGAGCCAGTTTGATCAGCTGCAGGGCGGAATGGAGTCTCTTTCCACGAGGATGAACCGCCTTGAGAGTTCCAACTCATCTGGTGACATCCGGGACGAGCTGAGCGCGCTCAGGAGCGAACTGAACGAGCTGAAGCGCCGTCAGGAGGCGATGCGCGGCGAGATCGTGGCCGAGATATCGAAGAAGATGGCCGACCTCATGGCCAAAAACCGTCCGGCTCCGCCTCCGCCATCTGCGGCGCCGACCGCGCGCGGCGGCAGGCATGGGTCGGCCCGCGCCCATGCGCCAGCTTCCGAGGCTTCTCCCACCGGCCCGACAGGCCCGTACTTCGAGCACACGATCGAGCCTGGCGAGACGCTTTCCTACATTGCCAAGGAATGCAACACCACCGTCCAAAAGATCAAGCAGTACAACAACATGAAGAGCGACAACCTCCGCGTTGGGCAGGTGCTCAAGATTCCGGCCGAGGAAGAGAAGAAAAAGTAAGGCGCGGGCGGGGTGGACATGGTCAGGCTCAGGCGGTTGAGAAGGACGGAGACGATACGCAACATGTTTGCGATGGATGTGCCATCGCGAGACAGGTTCATCTGGCCCGTTTTCCTCGTGGAGGGCAAGGGGCGCAAGGAGGCGATCTCTTCCATGCCTGGTCAGTTCCGCTGGTCCATCGACCGTCTCGTCAAGGAGTTTCCGGCAGGCGTTAAGGCGGTTCTTCTCTTTGGCCAGACCGAGGGCGAGAAGGACGAGGTAGGGTCTGGCGCGGCCGATCCCGGCGGCGTTGTGCAGCGTGCGATCCCGAAGCTCAAGCGTGCGTTTCCGGAGCTTGCCGTGTTTACCGACGTTTGCCTTTGCGCCTACACGAGCCATGGCCACTGCGGTCCGCACGATGCCGACGGTGACATCGACAACGACGCTGCGTGTGAGATGCTTGCGCGCGTTGCCGTGAGCCATGCTCGCGCCGGAGCCGACGGCGTGGCTCCGAGCGCGATGATGGACGGGCAGATCGCGGCGATCCGCGCCGCCCTCGACGACGAGGGGGTCAGCAAGACCTTGCTGATCGCCTACTCCACCAAGTTCGCCTCAACGATGTACGGGCCGTTCCGCGAGGCGGAGAACTCCGCGCCGTCGCAGGGCGACCGGCAGGGGTATCAGGCCTCGTACCGGGATCCTGATACGGCGGTGAGGGAGTCGCTTGTGGACGAGGAGGAGGGGGCTGACGCGCTCATGGTGAAGCCGGCGCTCTGGTATCTCGACCTCATCGGCAGGGTGCGCAGCCGCACGCTGCTGCCTGTCATGGCGTACAACGTGTCCGGCGAATATGCGATGATACACGCGGCGTCAAAGGCAGGGTTCTGCGAACTCTATCCGGCTGCGCGCGAATCGCTATACGCTATCTTTCGCGCCGGTGCCACGCAGGTGATAAGCTACTGGGCGCCATACTACGACGAGATATTTCAGACAGCAAACCAAACCAACAGGAGACTACGATGAAAAGACTACTTACGGCATCGATCGCCATTGCGGTCGGCGCGACGACGCTGCTCGCAGGCGAGTTCAAGGCGGGGTTCGCCCGCACCGACATAACGCCGCCGCTCGGCGTGTACATGCCCGGCTACTACAAGGACCGCTACGCGAAGGAGATACTTGATCCGCTTCAGGTGAACTGCCTGGCGTTCTCCGACGGGAAGAAAACGGCCCTCATCATGCAGTTCGACACCGAGGCGCTCTCCGACTGGGTTGCAGACGGCATGCGCGACGCCATCGTGAAGGCGACAGGCCTCGACCGCAACGCCATACTTCTGCACGCCTCCCACACTCATGACGGCGGCCATCTGGCGATGAAGGTCGAGACTGGCGCATCCGCCGACGCGAAAACCATCGGGGCCCTGAACATGCTGTACGTGCAGATGTCCACCACCCGCGCGGCGGACGCCGCAGTGGAGGCGATCCGCGACCTGAAGACCGCGAAGCTCTCGTACCAGCGTTCGGAGGCCAAGCGCATCTCCTTTGGCCGCCGCTACCTGATGAAGGACGGCAAGGTGCGCACCAACCCCGGCACGAACAACCCCGATATCGTTGGGCCGGCCGGTAACCCGCCCGACGAGTCCGTGCAGGTGCTGCGCATCGACCGCGAAGGCGGCAAGTCCATCTGCCTCATCAACTTCCAGACGCACCCTGATGTGGTGGGCGGCGAGACCATCACCGCAGACTGGCCAGGCCTCACCCGCACCGTATTCGAGGCCGCGACGCTCGGCAAGACCCATTGCATCGTCATCAACGGCACTCAGGGCGACCTGAACCACTGCAACGTGATGCCTCTTCCCGGCGAAATGAACGGGCTCAAGCGCGACTTCGACGCCGTCGACCGCGGCTACGACCACGCCTGGCACATGGCCAACGTCATCGCCGCCGCCGCGCTCTCCAAGTGGATGAAGTGCATCCCGCTCGAGTCGGGCGACATCAAGGCGGCCACCATGACCGTGCGCGTGCCCGCACAGAAGGCCAAGGACTCCGACGAGAAGAACCTCGCATGGGCGGATGACGTTTGGAACCTTCACGACAAGGCTGTGAAGGACGGCGTGGCCGGCACCCCGAAGGACTACGTCACCATCAAGTACGGCTGGGCGGACATGGAGCTTACGACCGAGGTCGCCCGTGCCGGACGCATCCGCCGCATGGCAAAGCATGCCGACTTCCACGACCTGCCTCTCTACGGGTTTGCCATCGGCAAGGCTGTCGCGTTTGGCGGCTTCCCCGGCGAGCCGTTCAACGACATCGGCAAGGCCGTAAAGAAAAACTCCCCGTTCACGCTCACGATACTCTCCTGCCTCACGAACGGCAGCCGCGGATACTTCCCGTTCTCCGATGCCTATGTGGGCGGAGGCTACGAGTCTGCCACGTCGCCGTTCGGCCCAACCGTGGCCGACGACCTCATCAAGGGTCAGGGCGAGCTGATGCAGAAGCTCTATCGGTAAATGGATGGATCGCGTTGGAGCCCTGGAATGGAAGAGCTTTGCAAGAAGGTGGTTGAAGCGCTGAAGAGGCGCGGATTCGAGGCGGCGTTCTGCGCCACGAAGGAAGATGCGGCGGCGGCAGTGCTCGCAGAGGCCGCGAAGGTTGAGCGGGTCGGCATGGGCGGAGCCATGACGATGAAGGAGCTTGGCGTATCGGCAAAGCTTGAGGCCGAGGGCAAGCTTCAGACGCGCGGAGCCGACTGCGACCTCTTCCTGCTAAGCGCAAACGCAATAACCGCAGACGGGCGCATCGTCAACATCGACGGCAACGGCAACCGCGTGGCGGCGTCCGTCTCGGGGCCGAAGCGCGTGGTGTACGCCATCGGGCGCAACAAGATCGTGGAGGGCGGGATAGATGACGCCATCGCCCGCATCAAGGCGAAGGCATGCCCGCCAAACTGCGTGCGGCTCGGCAAGCGGACTCCGTGCGCGGCGACCGGCAAGTGCGCCGACTGCGATTCTCCAGACCGCATCTGCAAGGTGACGGCCATTTTCGACCGGCGGCCGACAGGCACTCCGACGGCGGTATATGTGGTGGACTCCGACCTCGGCTACTGACGGCGGCCGACAAGGATGCAATACCGCATATGAGCATCTTCTACGACAAGGTGGCCGACAGGATCGGCAAGCTCGATGCCGAAGGGCTGCGTCGCCAGTACAAGGCCCTTACGGACGAGATCGGTTTCCTTGAGTCCATATTCAACACTCTGGACGAGGGGATCGTCGCGCTGGACGAGCGTGGAAGGGTGAAGTACGCCAATTCCGCAGGCAAGGAGCTTGTGCCGCTCCTCGGCATAGACGAGGCGGCGATGCCGCCTCATGGCGGCGTTTCGGTGAGGGAGGTGGAGATAACCTACCCCGAGCACCGCATAGTGGAGGTGAAGCGTATCGGCAACATCGTGAAGCTGCGCGACGTGACGGCGAAGCGTGCGCGGGACGCGGATGCGCTTGAAAGCGGGCGCGCGGACGCGGTGGGTGAGATGGCCGCGTCCATGGCGCATGAGATAGGCAATCCGCTGAACGCCCTGTCGCTCAACCTTCAGCTGCTGAAGCGCAGATATCCGGAAGAGGGAGACCTTGCCATAGCCCAGCGCGAGCTGGAAAGGCTCAACGGCATCATACGGGAGTTCCTCGGAGCGTTCCGTCCGGCAAAGGCTCGCCTCATGCCGGGATGCGCCGCCGATCCGCTGAAGGACGCGCTCGCCGCCCTAAAGAACGTGTTCGAGGACCGGCGCATACACGTGGCTCTCGACCTTCCGAGCACCATGCCGACCGTCGCAATCGACCGAGCCCAGATGGAGCAGGTGTTCTTCAACCTGATGAAGAACGCGCTTGAGGCGATGAAGGACGGCGGAACCCTGTCGATAGAGATCGTCCATGACGACACCTCGGTATCAATCCTTTTCCGCGATTCCGGCACCGGCATGAGCGACGAGGCTCTCGCCCGACTGTTCGAGCCGTACCGCACCACGAAGCAGAAGGGTACGGGGCTGGGACTCATGATTTCGAGGCGGATAGTCGCCGCGCACGGCGGCGAAATCGCGGTGGCGAGCGAGGAGGGGAAGGGCACCACATTCACGGTGCGGCTGCCACGCATCGAAAAGCGGGTGAGGGAGCTGACATGATGGACAAGATTCTCGTTGTGGATGACGAAAAGGACACGCGCGACTTCATGGCGCGGGCCCTCAGGGAAAAGTACGATGTGGAGACGGCTCCCGATGCGGAGGCGGCGATGCGTCAGCTTGAGGCCGACAGCACCATACGCCTGCTCCTTTCCGATGTCCGGATGCCGGGAGAGGACGGCATAACGCTCATGAGGGCGGCAAAGGCCTCCAACCCAAACCTGGCGGTGGTGCTGCTCACGGCGTTCGGCTCCATCGACCAGGCCGTGGCCGCAATGAAGGACGGAGCGGACGACTTCATAACCAAGCCGGTGGATCTTGATCAGCTTGAGCTGCGCATCGAGAAGGCGCTCAAGGCGCACAGGCTGGAGGCGGAGGTAGAGGATCTCAGGGCCCAGCTCGACGAGAAGTATGGCCTTGGAAACATCATCGGCAATTCGCCAGCGATGCGGAGGGTGTTCAGGATGGTGAAGCAGGTGGCCCGGAGCGACGCCACCGTGCTGATCGAAGGGCCGAGTGGAACGGGCAAGGAGCTTGTGGCGCGCGCCATCCACAACCTGTCGCCGCGCGCGAAGGGGCCATATGTCGCCGTGGAGGTGGCCGCCATCAGCCAAACGCTGCTGGAGACGGAGCTGTTCGGCCACGAGAAGGGCGCATTCACGGGTGCTGTCGCCCGGCGGGCCGGGCGCTTCGAGGCGGCGAACCACGGAACCATATTCCTCGACGAGATATCGGAGATGCCCCTCGACATCCAGGTGAAGCTCCTGCGCGTACTGCAGGAACGCGAATTCCAGCGCCTCGGCTCGAATGAGACCATACATACCGACGTGCGCATCGTTGCGGCGACGAACCGAGACCTCGCCGCCTACGTGCGCGCCGGGAAGTTCCGAGAGGACCTTTTCTACCGCCTAAACGTGATCGACCTGCGAATGCCAGCGCTCAAGGACCGCGACGGCGACATACCGCTCCTTGTCGGGCGCTTCCTGAAGGAGTTCGGCGGGAAGTCCGTATCTCCGGAGGCCATGAAGCTTCTGGAACGATATCCCTGGCCGGGCAACGTGCGTGAGCTGCGCAACACAGTGGAGAAGATGTGCGTGCTCTCGCCCACCGGCCAGATCGACGTGGACGATGTGCCGGACGAGGTGAAGCGCGGTGACGGAAAGCCTCTCTCGTCCACAGGTACGCTTGAGGAGATGGAGAAGGCGAAGATACTCGCCGTGCTGGACGAGGTCGGCGGCAACCGCACCCTTGCCGCAGAACGGCTTGGAATCTCCCGCCGCACCATCTACCGCAAGCTCGAGGAGTACGGCATCTGATGCTTGCCGCCTTGCCTGGGGCATGAAAAAGATGTAGGGCCATAGGCATCCGGATTGTCGTGAGATAGCCGACGGCAAGCCCGCATCTTGCCCGCGATTTATGGTACAATACGGGGCATGAAAAGAGTATTCCTTTTTGTGGCGGTCAATATGGCCGTGATGTTCACGCTTTCGGTCGTGGTCAGCGTCGTGCTTTCGCTGGCGGGTCCCGATGTGCGCGAGGCGCTGTACAGCGACGGCATCGACTTCTTTGCGCTTGGCGTGTTTGCGCTCGTGTTCGGCATGGGTGGGGCGTTCATCTCGCTGCTCATCTCCAAGCCGATGGCGAAGTGGTCCACTGGAGCGCAGGTGGTGGACGGCACCGAGAGCGATGACGCCCGCTGGCTGGTGACGACGGTGGACCGTCTGGCGCGTGCGGCGAACGTCAAGACGCCTGAGGTGGCGATCTACCGTGGTGCGCCGAACGCGTTTGCGACGGGCGCGTTCAAGAACAGTGCGCTTGTCGCCGTTTCCGACCAGATACTTGCGCAGATGAGCCGGCCGGAGCTTGAGGCGGTTCTCGGCCATGAGATGAGCCATGTGGTCAACGGCGACATGGTCACCCTCACTCTTGTGCAGGGCGTGCTGAACGCCGTGGTGCTGTTCCTGTCGCGCATCATCGCCTACGTCGTGGAGAACGCGCTCGGCGAGCGCAGGCGGCGGGGTTCAACTGGCGTTTACGTGATCACCGTGTACCTGATGCAGTTCGTGCTGGGCATAGCGGCGTCGCTCGTGGTGTGCGCCTACTCGCGTCGTCGCGAATATGCCGCCGATGCCGGAAGCGCGCGACTCCTCGGTACGCCGCAGCCGATGATCAGCGCGCTCATGCGGCTCGGGAACCTCTCCGCCGCGACGTTGCCGAAATCTCTCCAGGCGTTCGGTATCGGCGGCAGATCGTCGAAGACGAGCCTTTTCGCCACGCATCCATCGATCGAGGACCGCGTGGCGGCCCTGGAACGGCTGAGGGGCGGCGTATGACGCCTGACGAAACCTACGAGGCGGTGAAGGCCGGCGGCGACGCGGGTTGGAAACTCGTCTGGGAGAATGTGATCGTGCCGGAGGTGAAGTCCCTGCGGTCGGCCGAGCTCGCGCGCAAGTACTGCATAACGGACGGTGATCTGATGGGAATGCTCTACGAGGACATGATCGGCAACCGGAAGATCGAGCAGTTCCGTAACGACGGCGGCAGCCTGTGGGGATGGATGAGGCAGTACGTGCGCGGCTACGTGACGCGTGCCAACCCCAACCCGCACGGCGAGTTCTCACTGGAGGGCACCGCAGAGCAGAACGAGCACGGCGAGCCGATGGCGATCCCCACCGACGACCACGGCGTCGTTCGCAACGAAGTGTGGCTCATGACCTATCGCTGCTTCAAGGATCTCTGGAACGACGACCCGCGCAAGGCATACGTCCTTTTCCTCAAGACGCGCATGCACCTTTCGAGCGCCGAGGTCGCCGAGATGCTGGACCTCACCGAGGCAAACGTGGATCAGATATTTTCGCGCAGCGTAAAGCAGATGCGGGAGAATTGGGTGAAACATGAAAAGCCCTGAAAACAAGACTCTTTCCTTCCTGTTCCGGGCCATCCCGGTGCAGCATGTGCCGGACTTCTGGGAGGTGCGCGCGACAGTGCATCCCGGCTCAGTTGCGGACACTCCCATGACTTTCGCGGCCACCGACGGCACGAACCAGCCAGTGAAGTCGGGCACATTCGAGTTCATGGGCGCGCGCGTAAAGATCGTAGACGGGAAGGGCGAGCTGCCTTTCGGGGAATTCGTGAAGGGCATACACGAGACGGGCGTGTGGATGATGCGCCCGGGCCATCCGCCCGTGCCTGGCGGTCTCACCTTCGGCTGATCCGCTTTGTTGCGGGATTGTGGTATAATCCGCCCTTGCTTTATGGAGAACGAGCGTACAAGTGAGACGTTGAACCGCCGCAACACGGCGTTCGACAACCGTTTGCGGCCTTCGGAATTCGCGGAGTTCGTCGGCCAGCAGAAGATCCGTGACCGTCTCATGCTCGCCGTGCAGGCCGCGAAGGAGCGCGGCGAGACGCTTGACCACGTGCTTTTCTCGGGTCCGCCCGGCCTCGGCAAGACCACTCTATCGTACATCCTCGGCGAAGCGATGGGGGTACGCGTGAAGACGACGTCCGGACCGGTGCTGACAAAGCCTGCCGACCTTGCCGGGCTTCTGACTTCTCTCGAAGCCGGGGACATAGTGTTCATCGACGAGATACATCGCATGGCCAAGACTGTAGAGGAATATCTCTACTCCGCCATGGAGGACTTCGCGATCGACATCATGATCGACCAGGGCCCGAACGCCCGCAGCGTGCGTCTGGAGCTGCCGCGCTTCACGCTCGTCGGCGCGACCACGCGCATAGGCCTCATTGCCGCTCCCCTCCGCGCGCGCTTTGGGCTGGTGAACCGTCTCGACTACTACGTGCCCGCCGATCTTGCCGAAATCGTGAAGAGGTCGGCCGCCAAGCTTGGCGTGGATGTGGACGACGCCGGAGCGCTCGAGATTGCGCGCAGGGCGCGCGGCACGCCGCGCATCGCAAACAACCTCCTGCGCCGCGTGCGCGACTATGCGCAGGTCAAGGCCGGCAACCGCATCACCGGCGATGTAGCCAAGGAGTCGCTGGAGCTGCTGGAGATCGACCCCAACGGCCTTGACGAGATGGATGTCAAGATTCTCGAGACGATATGCGTGAAGTTCGGCGGCGGCCCCGTGGGGCTTTCGACCATTGCGGTATCTGTCGGCGAGGAGCCTGATACGGTGGAGGAGGCGTATGAGCCGTTCCTCATCATGGAAGGGTACCTTGAACGCACACCGAAGGGCAGGTGCGCGACCGACCTCGCGTTTGAGCGTCTCGGAATCCAGCATCAGGGGAGGCTCCTGTGAAGATAGTTGCGGGGCTCGGCAATCCCGGGCGCGAATATGAGTCTACGCCGCACTCGATAGGGTTCGAGGTCGCGGAGGCTGTTGCGCGCGAGATGGGGGCGGCGTTCCGCAGGTCGCCGTCGTTCAAGGGGGAGCTTGCCGAAGGACGTTTCGCGGGCGGCAAGGTGCTCGTGGTCAAGCCCATGACCTTCATGAACCTCTCTGGAGATTGCGTGGCCCCGGTCGTGAAGTACCACAACGCGACCGCCTCCGATCTGGTCGTGGTCTCGGATGACATAGACCTTCCGGTTGGGCGCATCCGCATCCGCAGGGGCGGCAGTGCTGGAGGGCACAACGGGCTAAAGTCCATCATCGAACGGCTTGGCACGCCTGACTTCATCCGTTTGCGCATTGGCGTTGGCCGGGATAGGTCTGACCGTCGGGAGGTAATCGGGCATGTGCTCGGCAAGTTCGATCCGGAGACGCGGTCGCAGATGGATGCCAAGGTCATCCCAGCTGCGGTTTCCGCGCTCGAGCAGATACTTTCCGAAGGGCCTGACGCGGCGATGAACCGCTGGAACGGCCAATCCGTCCTCGACCCTCCATCCGCATGAATTTCTATGGAATGGAAACGGTTGTTTCGTACGGATCGAAGTTCACTT
>CAMPAA010000083.1 GCA_946631345.1 uncultured Verrucomicrobiota bacterium | reverse complement strand
CAAGACCCCTTGGAAACATCTTCAGAAAATTGACTCACTTCACTTGCAATTCACCTTTCGCGGCCTGTGGATTTGACACGAAGCGATCACCGTGCGGCGGCGGCGGCAAGCAGCTCCTGTGCATGGCGGAGCGCAACCGATGTCGCCTTCTCGCCACCGAGCATCCTTGCCACCTCCCGCACGCGAGCGGTGCCATCTACCGCCTTGATCGCGCTGCGCGTACGTCCGCCGGAGACGGCTTTCGCCACCACGAAGTGCCTATCGCCAAAAACGGCAGACTGCGGCAGGTGCGTGATTGCCACCACCTGATGGTGACGCGCCACGGCGCGCAGCTTCTCGCCAACCGCCCGCCCGGTCTCGCCGCCAAGGTTTGCGTCGATCTCGTCAAATACCAGCACCGGAATCGAATCATGCCCCGCTATCACCGCCTTCACGGCGAGCATCACACGCGCGATTTCGCCGGTTGAGGCAATCTGCGCCAACGGCCGCGATGATTCTCCAGGATTCGGCTCGAACCTGTACACCACGCGGTCGCACCCGGTGGCATCAGGCTCACGCGGTTCAAGGGCCACGGCGAATCCAGCCTGCAGAAAGCCCAGGTCGCGCAACTCCGCCGTCACATCGGAGCCAAGCCTGGCGCACGCCTTCCGGCGGGCTGCGGTGAGACGGGCACCTGCCTTGGCTACGGCCGTTTCGGCGGCGGCGATCTGCCCATCCAGCTCACGTATCTTGACATCGCGGTCTTCAAGGTCGGAAAGCTTCTGCGCACGCCGCTCGCGGAGCGAAAGAATCTCCTCCACCGTGCCACACTGGTATTTGCGCTTCAGACGGCGCACGAGCGAAATGCGGTCATCAAGCGCCTGGAGCGCATCGGGATCGGCATCGATGCGGCTCACTGAATCAGCTACGGTGCGCGACAGTTCCTGAACGGCTGTCACAATCCGCTCAAGCTCGTCCTGCCAATCGTTCGCGGCGTCATGGAACTTCGCCATGTTGCGGAAGCTCCCACCGGCCGCCACAAGAAGGTCGGCCGCCGAAGGCTGCCCCTCCCCGCCTCCATACGCCGCATCGCCTCCGTCACCGGTAAGCGCAGCCGTCGCTGCGTTGGCGGCCTCGACAATCTCCGCCGCATGCGCCGCCGCCGCATGGCGCGTGGTAAGCGCCTCCTCGTCGTCCTCGGAGAGATGAGCGGAGTCTATCTCCTCCACCGAACTGCGGAGACGCTCAATCTCGTCCAGCACGTCCACAGTTCCGGCAAGAGCCGCTCGCCGCGTCTTGAGCTCCATGAGCGTCCGCCAGGCCGCTTCATATCCGGAAAGGTCTATCGCCCCATACCGGTCAAGCGTATCGCGCTGGAAATCCTCGTCCACGAGCGACCGGCGGTCGTTGGGGCCGTGGATGTCCACGAGCCTGTCACCCAGCGCGCGAAGGGTCTGCACTGATGTTGCGGAGTCGTTGATCCATACGCGGCTGCCGCCCGAGGCAGAGATGACGCGACGCACCAGCAGAATATCCCCCTCGCATGGCGGAAGGCCTTGATCTTCCAGAAAACCATCCACACCGACAGCATCAAACTCCGCCTCTATTCGAGCCTCACGGCATCCATCGCGGACTGAACTTGCGTCAGCACGCGCGCCGAGCGCCAACGTAAGCGCGCCCATGAACACGCTCTTGCCTGCACCAGTCTCTCCGGTAATTACGGTAAGACCCTCGCCAAACTCCGCCTCTGCGTGTTCAACGATGGCCAGATTATCGACTTTCAGCCGTCTCAACATGGCGCGAATTATAGCACAAATGAGTCATCCTATCAGGGATCCTCCTGCCAGCGTATGTAGCGCACCTTGGAGTCCTGCAGTATTGCGATAGCCTTGATGGTATGGGATATGCCGAGCGAGGAACCTGTTATGGACACCTCGAAGAACTTGTCCGGCGCGTACGAAAGGTACTGTTCCGCCTCCTTCTGTATGTAGGTGCCGCCGCCGATGGCCTCCTGTACGCGGTTCTGGAGATCGTTCCAGTCCCTGAACGTGCCCACTTCGTCATCCATGCGCCCGCCGGCCGTTTCGCGCTGGTTGCCTGTTGTGCGGATTTCAATTATCGCATCTGCGATGTCCATGGCGTTGGATACGTCGTTGTCTGAGAATGCGCTGCTGCTGGACGAGGAAGATGGCTGCCAGATGCCGGGAACGGTCACGAGGATGTCCTTGTCGGCGATGTTGGCATTGACTTTCCCGGAACCGAACACGGTGAAGTATTTCCTGAATCCGTTCACCTCGATCTGGTCTTTCTTTTTTGCGAGAGGATTCAGTATGCCGCCATCAAGCAGCGCCTCGGCACTTATTGGCTCGTCTTCGAACTCGTTAAAGCCCTTAATGTGCATCAGGTCGTCAAGGTCAGATATCTCGCCATCTCGCGAAGCCGGCAGGTAGTTCCTGTTTTTCTCCTCGTCGCGCCCGTTGATGAAGTCATCGTATGCCTCCTGGTAGAACGTGCCTGTCTCCGCCCCGTACTCGCCTGTGTCGCCGTTGTCGGCATCGCGCCAGTCGCACCAGCTGTCAACGATGCTGTCCCAGTACTCCTCCGGCACGCCGGACGCGGCCAGCACGGCCTCCCATATCTTTGCATAGTTCGGATCGCCCTGCGGGTATAGGTTGTTTATGTTCCACTTGGACTCTATCGGCTTGATTTTAACGGTTACGGTGCCTCCCTCAGGAGTGAGAGGATCGACCGGCACGGCTCCGGTTGAACACTCGCGGTTGTCCTTCAGATCGACCTTCTCCCAATACCAGCGGTCCTTGTCGATGAAATCATCTATCTCTGACTGCGAGGCCGTCCCTTCGCTGCTGCCGTTTTCGCTGGACGACGGCACCTGCACGTTCTGATAGTCGAGCAGAATCACTTCGGCGATGGCGATACCGGCATCTGTAAGATGATCCACGCGCACACGCTCCTGGAGATAGAGGTTCACACGGGTCTGGAGCTGGGCGTCAACCGCATACGTGGCGATCAGCACGGACAGCACCGCCAATATCCATATGGCACCGACAATTGCGCTTCCTTTTCTTTCTCGCATCATCTCGGCCCTCCTCCTGGCGGCGGCGGAGGAGGCATCCTGCCGCCTGCGCCACCGGCACCACCACCGGTGCCCCCCGCACCACCACCACCGGCACCGGCACCGCCTCGCGTGGCACCGCCCGTCTGCCCGCCACTGCGGCGGCGGCGCTCGCGCTCTTTGTCCTCCGTGCCGGCGGAGTCCGTCTTAACCGGGTTCTGAGACACATCCCACAGCGGAATCTCGATCACCCGCACGATCGGATACGGCTCCTTCTCCTTGTCGATCGGCTTCATCCAGAACGTGAGCTGCACACGACGTGGGATGCAGTTTGACGTATCCCATTTGTCCTGCCAGTTCGCCTGGTCGTCCTTGAACGGCTGATCCTTGTCGAGCACGCGGCAGTTGAAGCCCTGCACGTTCTCGCTCAACACGAAGTGGTCCCAGTTGTCGAGGTCGTCCTCGTCGAAATCCTCCGGACGGAACTTCTTCTCGCCGATCACGTCGCACACGAGTCCGCCGTTGGCGTATGCCTCAACGTCGCTCTTGCCGGGCTCCACCACGTACATGGATATACTGTGCGCAGACTTCGCAAAACGTGAATTGCGCCCCACGATTGCCGGACCGAGTTTCGTCCACGATATCCAGTCGCTTCCATCGGGATCGTTCTGCTCGTTGCCGTCAACCAGCTGGAAACCGTCGGCGTCCGTCACCTCTCCGCTCGTCGGGAAATATGCGCTGCGGAGCGCGCTCGTGATCTGCGCGAGAGCATAATCGGTGCGCTGCACGTTATCCGCCATCTCGGTGGCGAGATTCCATGTTCGCACCACCGTGTGGAACGTCCATGTGGACACGATCGTGAGGATCGAAAGGATCAGCACGGCCAGCATCAGCTCAACTATGGTGAAGCCCCTTTTCACTTTCTCTTCCTCCAGAGCGTTATCACGGTAGTCTCGCTGCGATCCTTTGTGCGCCGCACATGCCCCCATCGCACGGTCGTGCGCACGGTGTATAGCCATCCGCTGCGCTCAAGCTCCTCGTCGTCCACATTGTCCACGGTACGCTCGAACGTGTAGTACTCCAGCTCTTCTCGTCGGTCGCGCGAGAGGTCCCGGTCTATCTCAAGATCCGCAGCGAGCTTCAAGGCTGGAGTTTCGTCGATGTTCAGCAGCTCGCTGTCGATGGGATCGTCCGCCACAAGGTCTGGTGACGGCAGAGGGTGTATAGTCTCGCCAAGCATCAACACGTACTGGGCCGTCTCAAAGCCCTGCGAATTGCGCATGATGCGCTGGCACTGCATGAACGCCGTCAGGAGCGCCACCAGCCCCAGAGAGAGGATGATTGTCGCGCACATCACCTCAAGGAGCGTGAACCCCCTGCGAAGCCTATCTGCGACGTCTGCGCCTGACATGGCTTGTCCCCTCCTCATCATCGTCGCCCACCGTTGCCTTGCCGCTCCGGGATATGTTTATCGCGAACCCCTCGTCGGCATCGCCCGCGCCTTCCAGCCGCACTATGATCCTATGGGGGTTTACGTTGCCGTTTGTCTCGTAGGTGACGGATACCGGCGGCTCGTCCTCCGGATCGTCATGTTCTTCCTCCTCTACCGGTTCGCCATCGGCGGTTCTTTTCTCGCGCTTTGGTTGCCGGAGCGACCGCGCCATCGCCAACTCGCGCTCAAGCGGCTCGCCATCCTCCCCAAGCACCTCGACCGTAAACGTCACCCCTTCGTACTCCCCCTCTGCGTCCTCCTTCGCGAGCACCTCCGGGTCGAGCACCTGCCGCGTGTAGAAGAAGCCTTTTTCTTTTTCGGGTTCCTTTGCGGAAGTGCCGCCGCCGGACTTCGCCTCATCCTCCGTCTCGCGGTTTTCCTCTTCAATCTCCGCAGCTGTTATGGTGGTCTGGCCGTCGACTTCGCGGTATATCGGATCGGCCGGCGAGCCAGACTCATCCCCGCCCGTGGATTCTCCGGATATGCGCACCTCCACCCTGCCCTTCTTGTGGAACGTGACCACGACGGGCCTCTGCCTGAGGAGTGCGAGCGCCGAGGCATAGCGCGAAAGCTGGATGACGCCTCGCGTCGCCTCCTTCGCGCGCACCGCGCCGCGTCCGGAGGCGACGCTCATCACCGCGCCAGCCAACATGATCGCTATAATGCCGACCACGACCATTATCTCGATGAGCGTAAAGCCGGCGCGTCTCATGATTACCACCCTCCTGGTCGTGCCCAGGGCGAAGAAGAACTCACTTCTTCTTCGTGTCGATGTTGGTAAGATCGTCCTCCGTGCCGAATTCGCCATCCGGCCCTGCAGACGTGATCAGGGGGCGCTTCTTGCCGCGCTTCTCGAACTTTATGGTCGTCCCCCACGGATCTTCGGTGCCGCCCTGCAGAAGCGCATCCTCATCCTCGGTCTCCTGCGTAAGGGGCTCGAGGGATTCCGGGTACTTGCCGCCGTGCTTCATGCTGTAGGCGACCAGAGCCTCCTCCACGTTCTTTATCTGGACGCGGGCAGACGCGACGCGCGCTTCGTTCATCTTACCGGTCACATTAGGTATGAGCACGGCCACAAGAAGGCCGATGATGCCCACAACAACCATGATTTCGATGAGCGTGAAGCCCTGTTCAGCCTTCCGCGCAACTTTCGCGACATTGTTCTTTTCCATTGTTTTTACCTTTTCCTTATGCCTTTTAACGGGACGCAAGTATAGCAGTTTCCGCCATCACATTCAAGTATGCACGCAGACAGCCACAATGACAGGCGGCGCAACCGCAGCCCGATCCGGCTGCGCTACATCGACATCAGGTGGTCGTGGACGGCTTTCGAGACAGGCGCGAAATCGCTCGGCTCCATCGAATACGACGCGCGCCCCTTTGTGAGAGACCGGATCGCCGTGGCGTAACCGAACATCTGCGCCATCGGCACGCGCGCATGGACGACCTGCATATCATCGCGCTGCGTCATGTCCAGCACCGTGCCGCGCCGCATGTTGAGGTCGCCCAACACCTCGCCGACCGACTCGGGCGGCGTTGTGATCTCAAGCTTCATGATCGGCTCGAGGAATTCGGGGGCGGCCGCCAGCGCCGCTTCGCGGAATCCCATCACAGCCGCGCCGCGCAAGGCGATCTCATCGGATATCTCAGGGTCAACAATCTCAATGCCGGAGATGGAAGCTTCAATGTCCGTCATGGGATAACGTGCCAGCACGCCTGTCATCACGCCATCCAGCAGCCCCTGTTCAAGCGTATCTGCAAGTCGCGGTTCAGGAAGCGCAGCCTTGACATCGCGCGCGACCGTCACCCGCCGACCCTCGCCACGTTCAAGCGGCTTCACCTCCACGGTTAGCGTGACCGCATGGCGCTTTCCGCCGATCTCGCGGTCGAACGTGAACGGTTTCGACGCCGGCTGCATCACAGTCTCCGCGTAGGAAACCATCGGCTTGCCGACGTTAGCCGCCACCTTGAACTCGCGCTTCAAGCGATCCACCAGAATCTCCAGATGAAGCTCCCCCATGCCCGAAAGGATCGTCTGCCCAGTCTCCTCGTCCTCGCGGAACTGGCATGTGGGATCCTCTGCGGCAAGCGCCTTCATGGAATCGACTAGCTTATCCTTGTCACCGCCAGACTTCGGCTCGATCGCTAGGAACATCACCGGCTGCGGTGCAGTGATGCGCTCAAGGTAGCATGGCTTCATCTCGGCGCATAGCGTGTCTCCCGTGGTGGCCTCCTTCAGCCCGACGAGCGCGCCGATGTCGCCGGCGGTGAGCTGGTCCACCTCTATCTGGTCGTCCGCAAAGAGGCGTACTATCTTCATCACGCGTTCACGCTTGCGCGTGCGCGGGTTGAACACGTTCGCGCCCTTCTTCAGAACGCCGCCGTACACGCGCACGAAGAACAGCCGCCCGACGAAAGGATCGGTCGCAATCTTGAAAACAAGCGCCGTGAGCAGCTCCCCGTCCCTCTGCTCGCGTGTGACCGGCTCGCCGCTCTTCAGGTCGGTTGCCGCAACCGGCGGCCTGTCCTTGGGGCTTGGCAGGTACCACGCTACCGCGTCAAGCAGCGGCTGCACGCCTTTGTCCCGAAGCGATGTGCCGCACAGGACCGGCACGAGCCTGTTGGCCACCACAAGGCGGCGAATCGCGCCCTTCAGTTCGTCTGCTGTGAGGTCTCCGTTCTCGAGATAAGCCTCCATCACGCCCTCGTCGAGGTCGGCCACCTTCTCGCAAAGTTCTGCGCGGGCCAGCTCGGCATCGTCCTTCATGTCCGCCGGCACATCTCCGACGGTGAAGTTCTTGCCGTCGGTCTTCTCGTCATAGACGATTCCCTTCATCTCGATGAGATCGACAACACCCGCGAAGCTCTCCTCCCTGCCTATCGGCAGCTCAACGGGAACGGCGTTGGCCTTCAGCTTCTCGCGCAGCTCCTCCACCACGCGCATGAAGTTCGCTCCCATGCGGTCCATCTTGTTGACGAACGCCAGGCGCGGCACGGAGTAGCGGTCGGCCTGCCGCCATACCGTCTCGCTCTGCGGCTGGACGCCGCCCACCGCGCAGAAGACGCACACCGCGCCGTCAAGCACGCGCAGCGAACGCTCCACCTCCATCGTGAAGTCCACGTGTCCCGGAGTGTCTATGATGTTTATTGCGTGCCCCTTCCACTCGCAGGAGATTGCGGCGGACTGGATGGTGATGCCGCGCTCGCGCTCCTGCACCATGAAGTCAGTAGTGGTGTTGCCATCGTGCACGTCACCATGCTTGTGTATCTTGCCGGTGTAGAAGAGTATGCGCTCGGTCGTTGTCGTCTTGCCCGCGTCGATGTGGGCCACGATGCCGATGTTGCGTACGTTGGATAAGGCTGAATCTTCCATAGGGCGCGTATTATACCACAGCCCGAAGTCACATGTCCGTCATCCATTTCCTTGATGGTGTGGTATAATTCACGGCATGGAAACAAACAGGAACGCCGCCATCGCATACATCCTGCCGTTCGCGGCATGGATGGCGCTGATGTTCGCCCTGCCGCCGACCGCAATTTCCTATGCGATCCGCGCCGCCGCCACGCTCGTGGCCGGAGCGGCCTGCCTTGCGGCAATGCGCTGGCGCGCGCACCTTCCGTCAACATCGCGGATGGCGGTCGGCGTGCTTGCCGGCGCGGCAGTGTGCGGGGCGTGGATAATCCTGCCCACCTGGCCCTTCCCCGCGCCGACTGCGCCTAATCCGTCACCCTACGCGCCAACGGTATGTGGCTGGCCGCTCACTATAGCCAAGCTCATCGGGAGCGCCTTTGTCATTGCGCCGGTCGAGGAGGTGTTCTTCCGCTCGTTCCTATACCGCTGGCTCATACGGCGAGACTTCCGCGCCGTTCCACCTGCATATTTCGACCTTTCCGCATTCCTGTGGACGGTGCTGCTCTTCACCCTCGAGCATGACCGCCCCGTTGCCGCCGCACTAACCGGCGCAATCTACGGAATGCTCGCGATCAGGCTTGGACTGGGTTCGGCCATCACAGCCCACGTGACGACGAACCTGCTCTTGGGACTCCACGTCATCTACCGAAACGCATGGCAATTCTGGTGAGCGAACGACTTGACATACGGCTAACCGCGCTCTACCCGGACTTCTCACGGTCCAGGCTTCAGGGGCTTGTCGACTCCGGGTTCGTGACGGTGAACGGCATCGTCGCCGAAAAGGTCAGCCTCAAGGTGGAAGAGACTGACGTGATCGAGGTCACATTCCCGCCCCCAGTGCCGGCGACGCCGGAACCGGAGGACATTCCGCTCGACATAATCTTCGAGGATGACGACATCATCGTGATAAACAAGCCGGCCGGCCTTGTCGTACATCCCGCGCCCGGACACAACACCGGCACGCTCGTGAACGGGATACTCTACCACTGCCCAGGAATGCAAGGCATTGGCGGCGTGGCACGCCCAGGCATCGTGCATCGGCTTGACCAGGACACCTCTGGCGTAATGGTCGTCGCAAAGTCGCAGCTCGCCATGACCACCCTTGCGCGAGACTTCGCCAGCCATACCAACCTGCGCAAGCTGTACCGGGCCATCGTGCATAACCGCCCAGAACCATCGGAGGGACGCATCGAGAACATGATCGGTCGGCACCAAGGCAACCGGAAGAAAATGGCCATCGTAACGGAGAACGGCAAAATCTCCATAACCAGCTATCGCACTCTCGCCGTAGCGCCAAAGCCAGTCGCCGAAAACGTATATGAGCCTGGTGCCGAGGTCGCGCTCGTGGAGTGCGACATTCTCACAGGGCGCACCCACCAGATTCGCGTCCACATGGCATCGCTGGGCTGCCCCATAGTGGGCGACGTGCTTTACGGCAGGAAGACGTTCGACCGAACCGTCAGCCCACCGCCGACACGGCATATGCTCCACGCATGGCGGCTTGAGCTACTGCACCCCGCCACGCGCGAACCACTCACATTCGAGGCACCGCCGCCGGAGTGCTTTTCAGCCTTTTTCCCTGAGGACGTGCTGCGCGCGCCATAACAGGCGCGCACGCAACAATCCGTCACAGGCCGAGAAGCGCGTGGTAGCTCTGCAGCGACCGCACTTCGCCTTTGCCTTCGCGGGCCGCGGCGATTCCCTCCGAAGCCGCAAGCGCGGCGGCTATCGTCGTGAGATACGGCACCCGGTACTTGATCGCCGCCTGCCTTATGCGGCAGTCGTCGGCGCGTGCATCGCGCCGCCCGGACGGCGTATTGACGATAAGCTTGACCTCGCGGTTCTTGATGGCGTCGAGGACGTCCGGACGCCCCTCGCCAATCTTCGCGATCACCTTGCCATCCACGCCATGCTCCTTGAGGAACTTGATAGTTCCCTCGGTGCCGACGATCTCGAATCCGAGGTTTGCGAAGTTCTTGACCGCCTGCACGGCATCGGCCTGCTTCTCGGAGAGTGATACGAGCAGCTTGCCTGGTTCCGTCGGCAGCGGCGAACCCGCAGCCTCCTGCGATTTGTAGTACGCGAGGCCGAACGTCTCCGCCAGACCCAACACCTCGCCCGTGGAACGCATTTCAGGTCCAAGCACAGGGTCAACCTCAGGGAACTTCTCAAACGGCATCACAGCTTCCTTGACACCGAAGTAGGGCACCACATGGAGCCGGTCAAGGCCAAGTTCCTTAACCGTCTTGCCGAGCATGAGCTGCGTGGCGATGCGCGCCATGGAGAATCCTCCTACCTTCGACACGAGCGGCACCGTACGCGATGCGCGTGGGTTCGCCTCGATCACATACACCTTGCCATTCTCGATGGCGAACTGCATGTTCATCAGGCCCACGACTTTCAGTTCGGCGGCTATGCGCCGCGTGTAGTCGAGGATCGTCGCCTTGTTCTCATCGGAGATAGATACGGGCGGCAGCACACACGCGGAGTCGCCCGAATGTATGCCGGCAAGCTCCACATGCTGCATGATTGCGGGGATGAAGATGTCGGTGCCATCGGAAAGCGCATCAGCCTCGCACTCAAGTGCGTGGCACAGGAAGCGGTCGAGATACAGCGGACGGTCCGGGGTTACGCCCACCGCCTTCTCGATATACTCGCGAAGCATGATCTCGTCGTAGATAACCTCCATGCCGCGCCCGCCGAGCACGAAACTGGGCCTGATCACAAGCGGATATCCAATCTCCTTGACCACCTCCAGCGCGCCGTTGAGGTCGGAGGCCATGCGGCTCTCTGGCATTGGTATGCCGAGCCTGTCCATGATCGAATGGAACAGGTCGCGGTCCTCCGCGTCCTCGATGGAGTCCACGCTTGTACCGAGAATCCTGCATCCGGCGTCCTGCAGGCCGCGCGCGATGTTGAGCGGCGTCTGCCCGCCGAACTGCACGATTATGCCTTCCGGCTTCTCAGCTTCGTATATCTGCAGCACATCCTCGAGCGTCACCGGCTCGAAATACAGCTTGTCGGAGGTGTCGTAGTCGGTCGAGACCGTCTCTGGGTTGCAGTTAACTATGATGGTCTCGTACCCCTGCTCGCGCATGGCCATCGCCGCGTGCGTGCAGCAGTAGTCGAATTCTATGCCCTGCCCGATGCGGTTCGGGCCTCCGCCGAGAATCATCACCTTCTTCGGATTGTTCGAGACGGGAACCTCTCCGGGCTTGCCGTTGTAGGAAGAGTAGTAGTATGCCTGGTTCTCCACTCCGCTAACCGGTACCGCGTGCCACGTCTCCACGCATCCGAGCGCGGTGCGCCGTGCGCGCACATCCTTCTCCGGGACGCCGAGTATCTGCGCGAGGTACTTGTCGGAGAAGCCGTCCTTCTTCGCCTGCACGAGCATTTCGTCCGGCGGGAGCTTCCCCTTGTGCTTCAGAAGCTCCTCCTCTTCCTCGACAAGCTCGCGCATCTGCTGCACAAAGTAATCCTTGACGCCAGTCAGGTTGAATATCTGCTCGTTAGTCGCGCCCTTGCGGATGGCCTCGTACATCTGGAAATGGCGCTCCGAATTGGGGGTGGCGAGCATTTTCAGCAGCTCGTCAAGAGTGCGCTCGTGGAAATCCTTAGCGAAGCCCAGCCCCGCCCGCCCGCGTTCAAGCGCTCGGATGGCCTTCTGGAACGTCTCCTTGTAGGTCTTGCCGATGCTCATCACCTCGCCTACGGCCTTCATCTGCGTGCCAAGGCGATCCTCGACCGCGCGGAACTTCTCGAACGCCCAGCGCGCGAACTTGAGCACTATGTAGTCGCCGCTCGGAGTGTACTTCTCGAGCGTTCCGTCGCGCCAGTAGGGAATCTCGTCCATCGTCATGCCCGCCGCGAGCTTCGCGGAGATGAGCGCGATCGGGAAGCCCGTCGCCTTCGAGGCGAGCGCGGACGAACGCGAGGTGCGCGGGTTGATCTCGATGATGACGACGCGGCCCGTCTTCGGGTCGTGGGCGAACTGCACGTTGGTGCCGCCGATGACGCCGATCGCCTCCACGATCTTGAACGCATCGCGCTTGAGCCGCTCCTCCAGCTCCTTGTCGATCGTGAGGAACGGCGCTGCGCAGTAGGAATCGCCAGTGTGGACGCCTACGGCATCTATGTTCTCTATGAAGCAAACCGCGATCATCTGGTTCTTGGAGTCGCGGACGACCTCGACCTCCAGCTCCTCCCAGTTGAGGATGGACTCCTCAATGAGGCACTGGTGGGTAAGCGAGGCGTCGAGACCGCGCGCGCATATGGTGCGAAGTTCTTCGATGTTGTAGCAGAAGCCGCCGCCCGCTCCGCCCATCGTGTACGCAGGACGCACTACCACCGGATATCCGATCTCCTCGTCAACGAGCTTTATCGCCTCCTCGACCGAATGCACGATGCCGCTCCGTGGCGTGGCAATGCCGAGCTTCTTCATCGTCTCCTTGAACACCTCACGGTCTTCGCCGCGCTCGATCGCGTCCAGGTTGACGCCGATGACCTTTACGCCATACTTGTCGAGGATGCCCTTCTTGGCGAGCTCCATCGAGAGGTTCAGGCCCGTCTGCCCGCCGAGGTTCGGCAGAATCGCGTCCGGCCGTTCTTTTGCGATGATCTGCTCGAGACGCGCCTCGTTGAGCGGCTCGATGTAGGTGGCGTCGGCCATCACGGGATCGGTCATGATGGTTGCGGGGTTGGAATTGACCAGAACCACCTTGTATCCGCAGGCCCTCAACGCCTTGCACGCCTGAGTGCCTGAATAGTCGAACTCACACGCCTGGCCGATGACAATCGGACCCGATCCGATTATCAGTACCTTATCCACATCCGCACGCTTCATGTTCTGCTAAACTCCTTGCCTTGGGCACCCTGCGGAACCGCCCTCGGCCCCGCAGCAGACCCTGAATCGAAATCGGGCGGCAATTATATCAAAACCCCCCTCCCGAATCAAGGGCGTTTGCGCTTTGCGCGTTTGGTCGTAAGTTGTAGGCTTTGACAAAGTGCCCGCTCCACCCTTATAGCCGCATTTACGGCGTTTTCCTGAATTGCGGAAACAGCTTTTCACACGTTTCGCCCATTGTTTTCAAAGGTGAAAAAAAAAATCCTGCACTTCGGCTATATCCTCTTCAGGGGATACCGTTTCCCTCTTCAGGGGACATCAAACGCCCCTTCAAGGAACCTCAAATGTGTAGTCGGACATAGGTAACACTTAGGCAAGGGACATGGGTAACACACGGA
>CAMPAA010000082.1 GCA_946631345.1 uncultured Verrucomicrobiota bacterium | reverse complement strand
ACCATGCACTCGCAAACTTGCATGGTTCCGCTCGGCAACTTGCATGGTTGGACTCCGCAACTTGCATGGTTCCGCTCGCCGAAGTGCATGGTTGGACTTCCCGAAGTGCATGGTTCGGCTTCCGCCGTTGCATGGTTGGACTTGAAAACTGCAATCTGCGCGCCAAAATGACACGTCCACACGCCCGCCCTGCGCACTTGTGGCGCCAAAGCTTTGCGAAGGCGCATCATTGCGCCGCCTCTCCGCTTACGCCTTGAACCACCCCGTCCTTGGCATTGTCCTCACCTCCCGGCTTCATGGGCGCAAGTGTCCATCTCAAACTAATTATGGATTCTCCTTACGCAGCTCTTCAAGAGCCATCTGGACGGCACAAGGGCGTTCCCTCCCTAACCAGTCCCGCGAATCAATCCATTCCGCCGCAGCAAAGAGTCGTTGCGCGGCCTCTTCGTAAGAAATGTGCCCAAGATCACGAAGGAGCCGACATCCGCGATCGGTAAGCTTCTTGTTAGAAATCGACACCCAGCTCATGTAATTCCCAGCAACGCGTCCCATCGCGGCCATTGTGCCGGTCGAGAGATTATTGATCACAAGCTTTACGGCAAGGTGTTTCCACGTTTCGAGCGGCGACGGAGGCATGTGTGCCTTGATGTGGATCTCGCCGGCGTGGGACTGCGTCGTTCCGCCAATATGGAACGTCATCCGTTCCGGCCATGTGGCGGCGAATTTCGATGCGGCGGACAAGAACGCCGAATCGGGATCGCCGACGGAGAACGTCACAGCGACGGCACGGGGAAAAACATTAATGCGTTCTGATGCCGGCTCGTTCCCAATCATGTATTTCATTAGATCGATGCGGCCAATCTTCGGAGGATTGTCGATGACTCTCTGCGGCATACCAAAAGCACGGGCGTCCTCTCCGGAAAAACCATCCAGACAGCGCGGTTCACGGCGAAGCATTCGCGTCCAGCAGTCTGGCGTGGCATAAAGCGGATTCTTCACAAACGCCCAGCTCTGCACGGCTTTCGTGTCGTCCCGGCTGCAGAGTTGGGGGAGCATGAACGTCGGAGAACGTTCCGTGTTGTCCGTGAAAAGGTCTAGCATGCAGTCATCGGCAAGATACGTGATGCGTCCGCCAACTTCGTAAACGCCTTTTTCGAACTCGATTGCGGCAGCCAGGCCACCGCGTCCCGCAGGCGATTCCAAGGTTGTCATGACATCCTCCAACACGCCGACAAAGTCCTCCGGAAGCTCCTTTGCAAATCGCGGCATAATGCGCGCAAGCGCGGTTTCGAGGGCCGCGCAGTAGATGAACTGCTGCGTTGTCGTTGACTGCATGCGAGTAGATCCGGCGAGAGCCATGGAACCACAATAGAAATCGAGAATCGTCATCCTCGGATCGTCTATCACCCTGCGGGCACGTTCAATCTTGCGCAGAAGTTCCTTTGGATTGTTTATGTTCATGAACCCAATCGCGCCCCTCTCTACTCCCCGCAGCACAGAACCGAGAATCGTAGAACACTCCCCGCCACCATTGAGGGCTATTATTACATCAGAAGGGCCAACGCCAAGCGCGTCTGTCTGGCGTGCGCCGCCCTCCCAATAGTCCTCGAAGAACTCCACAGACTTTATGAGCGCAAAGTCGCCCGCCGTCATGATGGAAAACACACGATCTGCGAGTTTGCGTTCGGAAGCGGCAAGTTCCCTGGCACGACGCGAAAAGAAGTCGCGCCACATCGATTCGAGAAGCATGGAGAGGCGCCCTGTCGCCCCGCACCCGGTGAAGATGATTCGCCCCTTCTCGGACTTCAGTACCGTCTCCATTGCATCGACAAGCAGCTTGTATTCACGCGAAACAATCACATGGCGCATGGCAATCGGAACCTGCCGGTCAGCCCGCTGGAGACACTCCACACCATCAACAAACGAGCGCTTGAAGTCTCTCTCAAGCGAGGCCGTTATTGGATTCGCCCGCTCTGTCGGCAAGAATCCAAGCCTAAACGACTTCTGGTTCTCCACGAAATCCTTCGCCTTCCTCATTGACGTCGGCGTTGGCCGGAAGACGTATTCTTCCGCCGCCACAGGAAAGGCAAATCCGGCCAAAAGAGCCACTACTGCAAACGTCACAGCTTCCATTCCAGCGCTTCGTCCCATTTCACGTCCTTTCTGTCTTGGCATCATTCGTAGATCGTCTCGTAGATCTTAGTGTCGGGCGTGGTGAATTCGTCTTTGAACGAGTCGCAGTCTGTCGCAACGGTCCGGTTCGCAAGAAGATCCACCACTTTCGAACACCTGTGGGGAAGGTGGACGGTCTTCCTGCCGCCGTCCTTGACATGTATTGCGAGAAGCCTGCCGTTTGCCATCACGGGCACGCGCTCGTCCATCCACGCATGGCATCCCGCCGCCTCGAGTATATTCCTGAACTTCTCGGGCGTCAAAAGCCGGTAGTCGTAGGCATAGACGGCATTCCAACCTCCCATTGATGTTGTAGTGACTCCGGGTGTCTTGAAATCGACGCCCGCCCACCGGCGGATGCGGCCGGCATCCACCGACTTGCCGTCCGACACACCGGGCGCATAGGCCCAGATGATTGTGCGTCCGTCGCGAAGCACATGGTCGCGCAGCACTTTCTCCTTCTCAGGCGAAATCGTCCAGACGTCGGAGAGCACGACCGCCTTGAACGGCCTCATGTCAATATGCGGAATGTCGTTGAAGGATACAACGTCATAAACGACGCCGACATGGTTTATCCGGTTGCGGAACTCCTCGCCGCATCCGTAGGCAGGGACGAATCCCTCGGGGCACCTCGCGCCCTTCTTAGGCCCTAGTTCGTCGTTCGCTGCCATGCGGGGGTCGATGCGGCCGTAGGCACTGTCTGGATCGGCGACAATCAGCACGTCAGCGGCGGGGACAGAATCGTCGTCAGCGAAGCGACGTTGGATTGCGGCTATCTTTGAGATGCGCTCCTTCATCTCGGGATCCTTGTAGAATCCTCCCCACATGTCGAACCAGTGGAAGTTCGCATGGTGCACGAGCGCGAACGCAGCGTTGCGCGTGTTTCCGGCAAGCGTGTCGGCCATGGTCTTGAAATAGTTGGAGCCATATTCGTTCTTGAGGGAATGCGGCCACTGATCGACGGAATAGTAGAACCGCTTCCCGTAACGCCTGCATGTGCCGACAACGAGCATTGACCCCGTGCCGCCGCCAATTTCGCGGCCGGAATAGGTGGCGGGCGAGAGGATGCAGTCGAATCCCGGATCAGCGACCACGCGCTCGTAGTCGAGATTGCCGACGCCGCCCGGATCCTTGTCGCATATCATGTAGTAGCCGTAGTCGGCGCCGACGGGCTTGCCGGGCGCGACCTTCTTGACGATATGCGAAAAGTGGAGGACTCCCTCCGATATTATCCAGCTGTGGAACTTCCAGAAGTCGATCTTCACCTGTTCGGTCGCGGGATCGTAGATGGTTCCTTCAAACGCCGCCGTCGCGAGGTCGCTCTCGGTCGGCGTGGAAAGGCCGTACTTGAGACCCCGCTCGGAACACCACTTGCGCCAGGCGAGGTTCTTCACGTGGCTCTGGCGGAGGTTGCGCTCAAACCATTCGGACGTGTACCCACAGAGGATTGAATACGACTTTACACGGTCGCCGTAGTTCTCTTCGATGTAGCAGACAAGTTTGTCCAGATAGTTCGACGCCTCCTCCCTGTATATGGGCGAGCTCAGCGCATGCGTAATCTCGTTGTAGCTGTCATGGTGAACCCTGCGCGTCAGCCAGACCGGGGTGTTAAGATCCAGGAAGATGCTAAACTCCGCATTCGGACTCGCCTTAATGATGTCGCCGAGCTGCGCATCCACTGGGGCAAAATCGTAATCGCCCATGCCCCTCCATACCGGAGGGTACTGGCAGTATTGCCGACCGTTCGCACTGACGGTGTTCGCAATGAAGACCGTACGAAGCGGTATTCCCATCCTTGCGAAGTTCGCCGTCTCCTCGAGTTCAGGCAAAAACGAGCGGTAGCACATCAACTGCGGGTATTTATACGATAAGGCGAAGGCCGCGAACGCCGCAGAGAAAACAACAACCAGACATTTCATTTTCATGTGTGCATCATACCTCGTATGCAGTTGCCAATAGGTGCCAGCAAGGGCTGCCCCCCTTTGCGTGCGACACATTGACACCAATCACCTGATCAACACCCGCATGCCCACCAATGGCTCGACCGACAGGTAACCTTCGGAATTCTGAACCACACGCATACCAGTTTCAGGAACCTTGAACTTTTTCAAATCGGCGCGTGACAACGTTGCCGCCGTCCCTACACGGAATGCCACGCCGCGCACCAGTCCTACGATGTTGACCTGTGCACCTTCCGCGAGATCCAAATCATCAATGACCAGCGAAGAGTCCGCGCCAAATGTTAACGTGACCGCCCCTGCAACCGAAAGCCCCGGTACCGTCGCCGCAACTCCGTCAGCAAGCGAAAGCGACGATCCGCCTTTCATCCGAATTGGCGTCTCGGCAAATGTCTCTGCATCAAAAATCGTGACATCACCCCCGAACGCCAAATCGACATTGTCAGCCGTCACAGCTCCACGTATGGCGAAATCACCATCAAACGAACAGACCGTTCGTCTGACGACCGGTACGACATCAGAGACACCGTACCCTTTGGCCTGCGCACCTGCTATGGTTACCGCGCCAACGCCAGATGCCGTGTCGAAGTCAACCCCGGTTTCCGTTACCTGGTTCTTATACTTGGCATAGATGGCCTGCGCGTAAACATCATCCCCTTCCTGAGAAAAACGCACCTTGACGCAAAGGAGATTCGTCGATAGAACACGCTGGAACTGAACCGTCATGGATCCGTCCTCGCGCTTCATACAATGAGCCGTAGCCGGTTCGCTGGTCGCGTTGTACCAAAGGTTTACAGATGAGAAGTCCGTCATCTCCGAAAGTCTCATGTTTGTGGCGAACAGCACATTGCTCCCTGTATAGGAATCTTCTGCGTCGGCTGGCAACCGTTCCCCTGACTTCAGCTGCAATCCAGGATGCCGAGTGTTGACAACCTCCAGTCCAGGTTTCGAGAGGTTCTGCGCAAGAAGGTTCTTGACGCCAACATACGGCGAGGCAAGGGCTCCGCTATCGTCGTAAATGTCAGCAGTCAAACTATTCTTTTTCGCTTCGTAGTCAATCTCCGCACCCTGCGTCAGATCATAGCCATCCACCCAGACATAACCACCACGGACAACCTTTGCCGCTATGTCATCGCCAACCTGTCTGAACTGCACTTTCGCAGCAATCCAGGCATGACGCAGGTCTACGTTGCCGGACGCATAATAGCGCCAAAACCAGATGCTTGCGTTTTGTCCATCATTGACAAAATCTTTTGCACCGCAAGCCTTACCGACACCGTCTCTATCGCCGCTGTACCACAAAACAGCTGGGGCAAAACCCGTGATGTCCCTCAAGCGCCGATTTTGCCACCAGATAGTCTCATGCCCAGTCTTGTTCGTATCGCGCGGCAGATACGTGTAATCCGTCTGCCTCGTGCCGGTGACACAAGCTGTTTCCGTATCTTGACCATAGGGCGAACCGACATCCACAGACAGTGTAGCCGAATTCCGAAGTCCGATACCCGCTGGAGCCACGAATCGAATCTGGTCTCCCGAAACAGCAAGTGATTCCTCATTACCAAAATCAAGTGCGGCCACGTCCTTCGCCCCCAAGGTTGTCAACGAATTGCTGGAGACAGCCGACGAAAACGACTTCCAAGAAACAGATGTCCCATCCTTGTTCTTCCAGAGTTGGGTCGAGGCGTCCCACGAGGCAGAGCCACCGTTCCATGTCAGTCGCTCCGGAATTGAGCCCCCAGAAACATCACCTTCCAGAAACAGTTCATGAAGGGTGTTAACGAACGTAGGCCGTGGATTAAAGACGAATCGATAATGGCGATATGCGCCCTGCCGAAATCTTGGCACTCCAACTGTGAAACTGATTTCATCCTCGGTTGGAGTGTGCCCGGATTCACAACCCGGAAAATCCTCATAGTTCTCGGCCAGCAAGACCCAGTCATCCGCATTGGCGTCTCCGGACGGCGAAGCCTCAAGTCTCATGCGAAGCGGCGTGCGCTCTGAATCAAAATTATTGGGCGACCTTCGCATTGTGAAGGCCGTCACTACAACTCCTGTGCCTGGGCAGAAATCGTCTGAAATGTGATAATAAACGGCAATAAGCGGATATCCACTCGCAGGGCTAATCATCGCACGGGCATTATCGTTGTTATACAACCCGTCAAAAGCCTTTGAAATAGGATAACTGGCGGAATATTCCGTTCCTCCGGTCAATCCAAAAGTCGCGGCATTCGCCGCTCGCACAGCCGCCGTAATATCTTCGGCGAAAGCCGAATACGCAAACCCAGGAATCAGTGCCAGAGCCACCATCATTTGTCGTGTCCTCATTTTCGTTTTTCCTTTCTGTTGAAGTTTCTGTGACAAAAACGTGAGTCTGAATGCATATTCATTGCGCAATCTCCTCGAAGTACGGCAATACGCCGATACCGTTAATCCCCAACTTGGAACCTATAGGTGCCGACTTGTTGCTGAATAAAACATCAACGTCCTCCGATCTTGCCATGAACACAATGTGGTTGACGTTTACCTGACTGCCCCCGCCCCGGCGTGTGCCTGTATCTACATGCAGCCAACTTCTGCCAGAATCAACTTCCACGCCTTCGCCCAGGGCACATTCTATTTCGATTTTCCGAGGAGCAACACGCCCCGATTTTACATTGGTGACGTCAAATGTGAAAAAGTCAAGTCGATAGTGTTTTCCTGGTCGCAGCCCCGTAATCTGTCGCTGCAACGTTGAAATCTCAGTTCCGACACGATTTAAGCATGCAAACGAGTCACCGACACCCGCACCGCAGAACCAACGCCCTTCGTGTTTCTCGCCAAAACGTGCGTGGGCATCCACTGTAACAACTCCCGCCGTCCGCCAGCCATCAAGCCCTTTTTCAAAGTCGCCATTCTCAAGATGCCCTGGACGATAGGTAAAACCATAGTGCTTTGAAAGCATCGTCCGCTCCCCCTCTATCGCATAATGGCGCAAAATTTCGCACGACCACCGGCGTATCTCGTCATCAGCGTAGGCCTGTCCCCAGAGTCCTATAACGCCCAGACCACGGCAAGACGGATCGTTTGCGGCGATATTAAACTGCATATCAAGATAGTATTTGTAATCAACCCCAGGATGATGCACCAGAGACAGTACAGGAGCTTGCACGAAATTGCCGAATGTCACTCCAAGCGATCCAATAGACAGCGGGAACTCCTTGCGATAGGCATCGATCTTTTCGACCAACGCTGAACGGACGAGAGTAGCCGCCTCCGTTTCCGTCGGTGCCGTCCGACAGTAGATTTCGCTCATCAGCCGAGCCGTCCCGCGAGACGCATTGATGCAGGCGGAAATGAAGTCGTGGTCGACGCCGGGCGTCCTGGGCGTGCCGATGATCCACGTGTAGATCGGCTTTTGAGGAGAAACCGTCCTGTCGAACGCGCGAAGGCCGCGAGTGTAGTTGTCGATGTTTTCCGGACGCTGGAACTGCACCTCGTCGCACGACAACCCGCCTGCATGCCTGTTCGTCATCCAAGGGTGTTTAGACAGCTTCTCCGGCAATGTATTCTCGTCAAGACCGTGCACGCGCATGTTCGGCACCCAGCGGTGTCCTCGCCTCAAGAACGCCCCGATCTCGTTCGGCGGTATGATGCCGTTGTTCTCGGTGATGATGGAGGAAAGGCCGTGCCTCTTTTCGTAGTTCCAGTCGTAGGCCGGATTCTCCGGCACCGGACTGCTGACGCCCGGCTGGTAAGCGAACGTCTCGGTCACGGCGCGGACGACCACCGTGCCGCGCACCGACTCAACTGCAAGGCTATGTTCTCCGGGCGGCAGAAAGCGAAACGCCTCGTGGAGCAGCGTCGTTGCGTCCATTAGCGGCTCGTCGTCCAGCCTCGCTGCAAAGTCCTTGCCGAGAGCGGCGGACTTCACCCCGAAAAACACCCACGTCGGTTCGTCCAGCCGGAAACGGAATTCCCCCAATCCGTCCACCGCGCCTTTCACCAGCTCTGTGACGAAGTTGTTCAACCTAACGCCCTTGGATGCACCTCCCGTTACGCGGGGGACTGTCGCAAACGAATAGTCCCGCGAAAAAAGGACTTCCCCGCCATGGGTCACGACCTCCGCAGTGAACACACCGTTCGTCGCGCCTTGTGGCAGCTTCACTCGAAACGGGCAACCGCGCTCCAGCTTCGCGCTGCTCGTCGTGGTGAGTCCGCGCACATTCACGTTAACGCGCAGATCGTTTTCGGCGGCCTTGCCGAAGAACCTGAACTCGACCGATGGATCGTCGGCCGGAATCCTCCAGAGAAGCGGCGACATCGGAACAAGCCTCGGCAGGTTCTGGGATCTTAGCACGCCTGCCAAAACCGTCTTGCGGCAGGCTATTTCGTCAGCAGCCTCAAATCGCAAATCCGCAACCTCAAGTACGCCCTGCGCACCCTCTCCGTAGATGACCACGAAATAGGAATTGTCTTCCGACGGCACATCCACCACACTTTCGACTTCAAGCCGTTTCCACTCCCCATGAGTGTCCGGCGGCAGCTCGCCGAGAGTCATGGCCGAGCTTATCCACCCCTTGTTCGGAACGCATATACCGCACTTTCCATTCGACGACAGACCTTTCGTGCGCACGTATGCAGAAAGGCGATAGCGACCGCCGACGGCCAAATACAGGCCGTACTGACGCAACGACACCTCCTTTTCTTTCACGCCGAAGTCTATGCGGACGCAAGGCCTTCCGTCCGGTCCATCGGTCTGCGAGCAACTGAACGCCGATTCGGACTTCCCCTGCCAAAACGACGGCACGTTTGACTGCTCGGCTTCTAACTCGCCATTCGCAAGCAGGTTCTCTCCAGGCTGAAAGGCGAATGGCTCTGGACGGAAGACGCGGCGAACCGCCTCCAGATAGCCGAACTTGAAGTGCGTATCAGGCTCCAGGTACGATCCTTCCGTCCACTCGTTCCACGAATTGACCGTTATGAGCTTTGGACAGCCTTCTGGCGTGTTCGAATCGCACCACTCCTTCGCCCGCCTCAAAGACGCCTCGAACTTCGCGGGCGTCGAGTCGATTGCCGTCGGAGTGACGCACGACGACGGATACCTCGGGTTCGTGTCCCAGCCTACAGACGCATGAGCGAAGTAGCAGGGAAGGCCAAGCTCCCTCTTCGCGGCGTCAAATCGTTCCGCGCCCTTTGCCGCCCATTGCGCATAGTCGGGGTTGCCCTCTGGATCAGACCAGTGGACGAAATTATAGATAGTTGCAGAGTCGACGCCGAGCCGCTTCAACTGAGCGGGCTCAAGCTTGTAGTCGCAGACCATGAGGTGTACGCCGCCGAACCCAGCCTTCGCGCAATCGTCCCTAAATTCCGACAGAGCCTTTGCCGCAGCTTCCACTCCGCCAACGCCCTCAACGAAAGTCCCCACCTCATATATCATAAGAACCGGCTTGCCGCCAATTCGGTAGTAGTTCGGCCTGAAAAAGTACTTCTTCATCCACCGCTTCGTCAACGCCTTGAACTCTTCTGCCGACACCCATGAACGCCAACGCGGCTCATCCCACTTCTTGTCCTCAGCCGTGTTATCCCAGAGCCAATTAACATGGTGGTTCGCCCACATGAGGAAAAACTTCATCCTATCGTTGTTTGCTGCGCCAAGGAACCCCCTGTCGAGAGCATCCTCGAGGAATGGTTTTCCCCCATACCAGTACCAGTCGTAGATGAACACGTTGACGCCATGCGAAGCCGCTGCGTCGATTTTCCTCTCCACGACCTTCGGATCGGCCTCGTTCTCGTAGCCCCAGAGCGGTCTGCGCGGCTGTTCGTGTCCCTCCCATTTTGGACGCGCCTCCCACACGCTCTGCCATTCGCCTTTTCCGGCCTTGAAGATTCCAAGCTCCTTCCAGCGCGGCTCGTTGTGGTACGCCGGCCACACGTATGCGGCAACGTCGTATTTCGCGGCGAAGGCGCAAAGAGGCAACGACAGCAGCAAGGCTGCGGTGCGTCCTATCAGCTGTGTTTGAACCTTATGATTCATTTCCTTTGCTCCGGCTAAAACCTATTTGTCCTTTAAATGGCAAGCATAATACCATAAGCGCCTTGGCAAATTCAATATGATTTATTGCCACGATTTGCACTTTTTGATACACGATAAATGAAGACGGATCCAATTAGGATTGCTTTCACGTCCAGACGTGAAATGTTTGTTTTTTAGTTTTCACGTCCATCGCGCATTGACTTCGGCGGACGTGAAATGTTATAATACGCGCATTTAAGTTCAAGAGGGATTCCAATGTTTGTCGGAAGAAAAGAGTACATTGACGATCTGTCTGCCCTATGGCGCAAGTCAACATCATCGTTAGTCGCCTGTAGGGGGCGGCGACGCATCGGCAAGAGCACGCTGATTGAGCAGTTTGCCGAAAAGACGGCTGATAGGTTCTTCTCTTTTGAAGGGCTGCCACCTCGCAAGGGCATGACGAACCGCGACCAGCTTGCCAATTTCGGAGCGCTTCTCGCGCAGCAGACGAACCGTCCAAGGCTTGTCTTCGAGAGCTGGCACGATGCCTTTTTCTGGCTAAACGAATTCATTGACGACAAAAAGCGAACCGTCGTTCTTCTTGACGAGATTTCATGGATGGGCGCATATGACCCTGATTTCCCTGGACATCTGAAATGGGCGTGGGACAAGCTTTTCCACAAGCATGACAAGCTCGTGATGGTCGTCTGCGGAAGCGTATCCGCATGGATCAAGCGAAACATCCTTGACAACACGGGTTTCGCCGGGCGGTTCTCCCGCGACTACATTCTCCCCGAGCTTCCGCTTTCCGTCTGCCCTTCATTCTGGGGGGCCACAGCGGGGTCCGTCTCCACGCGGGAGATGTTCGACATTCTGTCCGTGACAGGAGGCGTGCCACGGTATCTCGAAGAGATAGACCCTGCCCTTTCCGCTGAGGAGAACATCCGGCGGCTGTTCTTCACTCCGCAGGGCAAACTCTTCAAGGAATTCGACGACATGTTTTCCGCCGTGTTCGGAGAGGCTGCAACAACGAAGAAGGCCATCCTGAAGGCTTTGGCTGAAGGTCCGAAAAGCGGCGCCGAACTGTCTGCGGAACTTGGTCTATCCAACACGGGACATTTTGCTGATCATCTTCGTTCTCTTGCGGATGGAGGATTCATTGCGGCTGGAACCGGTCTCAACCCCGAGACGGGCAAGAGCGCCCGAATTGACCGATATAGGCTCAAGGACAACTATACGCGATTCTATCTGCGCTGTGTCGAGCCAAGGAAAAATGAGATTTCCGTAGGCGGCTATCGTTTCGCGTCCGTAGAACAGCTGCCCGGATGGGATGCAATCATGGGGCTTGCCTTCGAGAACCTAATCGTCAACAATTGGGCGGAGCTTCTGCCGCGCATAGGCGTGGGAAGCGCCATCGTTGAATCAGCCGCTCCATACAGACGCTTCGCGTCCAACATCGGAAAAGGCGTGCAAATCGACCTGCTCATACAGACACCTCGAACGGCCTACGCTGTCGAGATCAAACGGAAGAGCAGGATCGGGCAAGAAACAGAGGAGGAGATGGAAGAGAAGATCAAGCGTCTGAAAGTCCGCAAGGGCATGAGTGTTCGCCCTGTGCTTGTCTATGACGGAACGCTTGATCCTCAGATCTCCGGTCGCGGATACTTCGCCGCGACCATAGATGCGGCCACTCTTTTGGAGAAATGACCGCCTATGGACAAAAACAGGATACACTATTGCCCTATCGGTCTGGTGCAGCGCCAGTTCGGCATCTACATCACCGGCGCAGGAATGGAAGAGACGAAGCCGGGGGAACCTTATCCCCACGCCTACCATTCGTCAGATTACTATTTCACATGGCGCAAGGGCAGGACTTTGGCGGAATGGGAATACCAGATACTTTACATCAGGAGCGGCGAGGGCGAAATCGAGTTCATGCGCGGCAAGCGCATAGCCATCGGCGCTGGCTCGGTGATCATCCTGCATCCCGGAGAATGGCACCGCTACCGTCCTAATCCGAAGACAGGCTGGAGCGAAGCCTACATCGGCATCGGCGGCAACTTCCTGGAACGAATATTCTCAAAACCTTTCTTCAGCGAACCGCCTACAATCATCAAAGTTCCGCCAAACGGACCGTTCGACAAGGAGATCGTCGAACTCGTCGGGGAGATTCAGGCGACAAGCACGGAACAGCCATACACGATTGCGCTCAAGACGATGCAACTGGTCGTATCTCTCTTCATGGAACACCCACGGCAAACAGGGAGAGCTTCATACAACGTATCCATCCGCCGCGCCAATCTCTACATTGCGCATCACCTTGGAGAAGTTGTCGATTTCCCGGCGCTGGCCAAGCAGTGCGGCATGAGCTATTCGCTGTTCAGGAAGCGGTTCCGCGAATACAACGGCATGTCTCCGCTTGAATACCAGTTGGCGCTGCGCATACGCCGAGCCATAAACCTTCTTGGAAGCAGCGAACTGCCAGTTGCGCAGATTGCGTCAGAAACGGGATTCGAGTCTCACGCCTATTTCTCCAGATTCTTCCGCAAGGAGACCGGCATGTCTCCAATCGAATACCGGCGCACTCAATCCAAAAGGGATTAATCCCCACACACACATGGCCTTCCAACGGGCAGGACACGGATAGGCGGTCACGCGGTGCGAACCTCCGCGATCCTAAGATGGGGGACTTTCAGTCATGAGATAGGGGACTTTCAATCGTGAGATGGAAGATAAGCGCCATTCCATTAGCGGCGGGACGAAACGCGCAAGATGCGCGTTTTACCAAGGTTCCACCTCACTACTATCCCATAGCGTTTCGGGACACCTTGTCCTAAAACGGCGCGAATGATAGCATAGGCCGCCTCTCGCGTCAATAGAGTAATTGCAAATAATTACCCCACGTTTTATGCATTATATGGCACCGGCGCCGGAAAGCGCGTTGCCTTGGGCCGCGCACATCGCGTATAATTCGGCTTTTCCACAAACACGAAAGGACACGCGATGAGCAGCAGGAAGCCCAAGGCAACGCGATTATATCATGTTTCGCCCAGATCGTGCAGAAGCACGTCCCGGGCTGGAAGATTTTCAGCCGAGTGTGGTTTGCGGAAGTAAACGCACCAGGTTCGGTTCGTTTACTTCTGCAATGGGG
>CAMPAA010000081.1 GCA_946631345.1 uncultured Verrucomicrobiota bacterium | reverse complement strand
GTGCTGGCGAACAGAACCGGCAGCGAAGGGCAGATCGAGGTGCAAGGAGGCGAAGTCAAGCTGACGGGCAGCAATTCGCTCCTCATAGGGCGCGGAGCAAGCCGTTCCGAGCTGTATCTCGGCGGCGGCACCGCGAACATAAACCAGATACGCATGGGCGGAGACCTTCAGTATTCCTATGACAAAGGCGCGGACGCGGGCGGGCAGGCCGTGCTTACGCTCTCCGGCACCAACAATCCGTCGCTCACCGCCGACAACGTGCGCCTCAACGAGCGCACAAATGAGTTCACGAGCGTGGTGAACCTCAACGCCGGACTGCTCACGGTGGGGGCACTCTTCGACTGCACGCTCAACAGCGCCAATCGCAGCGGATGCAGATCGTTCGTGAACTTCAACGGCGGCGCGCTCCGGTTCAACGGCACGAAGAACGTGTTCTCCTCCGGTCATCCCACGCGTATCACGGTGTTCGGCGGCGGAGCGACGCTGGAGTTCACTCAGAGCGCCGACCACAGCCCCGATATGTCGCTCCTCGCTCCGGAAGGCAGAGGCATCAAGTCCATCGTCATTCCTGACGGTGCGATTACCTCCGGATACGCCATGCCGCCCGTCGTGTACATCTCCGGTGGCGGCGGCGAGGGTGCAACGGCGCATGTGCGATTCGATCCCAGAACCGGCAGCATCGACCGCGAGATAGAGGTGACTTCGCCTGGTTGGGGCTTCACCGAAGCGCCTACCGTCACAATAACGGCGCCGGACATGGAGACGGTGGTGGTCTGCGAAGTGGAGCTTACCGGCGAGACGCAGGGGGATGGCGGCCTCACCCTGCGCGGGATCGACGGCGTAAACAGCGCCCGCAACTTCGTGCCCACAGTTGCAGGGCGATTCGTCTATAGCGGACCTACGGTAGTCGAGCCGGGTATAACGTTCTACCCGCGTGTGCCTGGCGTTTCCAACCCGTTCTCGACGAGCAAGGAGCTGCGGATGGCTGGCGGCGCGTACAGCGGATGGAATGTGAACCCGGTTTGGCGGCGACTCGGAGGCTTCGGCAATACGCGTGCGTGGGATCCAAACAGGGTTGAGGTCTCAGACGCGCTCTTCTTCCGTGCGCAGGATCTTGAGCAGGGCCTCTACCTGATTCACGACGCTGGAAGGCTGACCCTCAGCTCCGGATGCGTGGTGGAGATAGACGACTTCGACGCTCTCCCCGGCGACATCTACACGCTTGTGCATCTGCCGAAAACCCACGCCAACAACTACCTTGCTGGCACGCCGAAGTTCGCCGATGACGTTGCGGCGGCTAATCCCCGGTGGCGGCTGGTGTTTTCGAGCGACAGGAAGAAGCTGTGCCTACGCCGCATCAAGGGCATGGCTCTCTCTCTGCGCTGACGCAATTGTGATATAATTCGGAGCATGAAAATGGACAACATGAAGGTCCGTCTGGCGGCGCTCTGCGCTGCTGCGGCGTGTGCGTGCACGGCGGCGGAGCCGCTTCCGAAGAACGCTGGGTTCGAAACCGAGGACGCGAAGGGCGGAGCGGCCAACTGGACGCTCTACGGCAACGGCGAGTGGAGCGTGCTGCGCGGCGAAGGCCGCAACGGCACGCGAGCCGTGCAGTGCGCCGACGTTGGCAAGGGCGGCTGGACTACGCAATGGGTGGATCTTGAGCCCGGGCGCGCATACCGCGTGGAGGGCTGGGTTCGCACCGAGGGCGTAGAGGGCAGCGGAGTGCTGTTCGACTTCTCGTGGCACGACGCATACGGCACGCGCATCGGCACGGCGGCGACCCAGCCGCGCGTGAAGGGCACCACCGCATGGACGAAGGTGTCGCTTACGGCGTTCGTGCCGCCATCCGCGTCCAGGCGCTGCCTGCTTGGGATGCCGGTGACCGGCAACAGCAAGGGCAAGGCGTGGTTCGACGACCTGCGCCTCACCGCCGTGGACCTGCCGCCGATCGGCCAGTTCATATCGAGCGCGTACCGCAACCGCGCCGCCGAGGGGCCGGTCACGTTCCACGTGTCGCTCAACGCAACGAAGGCCGAGGTCGCCGCGAAGGGTTGGAAGGCCCGCTTCGCACTGCCTGGCGGCCGCACCGTGCCGGTGGCGACGGATGGCGGAGAGGTCTCCTTCACGGTCGATGCGGCGGCCCTTCCGATGGGCGCGAGCGAGGTGGCGTTCGAGCTGCTGGATGCGAGCGGAAAGCGCGTCGCGTCAAGGGCGATCACGTTCACCCGCACCGCTGCGCCCGAGACGAAGGGCGTGCGCATCGACGCGCGCGGCATAGCCCGCATTGACGGAAAGCCGTTCTTCCCGCTGGGGATGTTCATGTGGAAGGCCGAGCCGAAGACCATCGACCACTACGCGACAGGGCCGTTCAACTGCCTCATGCCCTACGCCGAGCCGACCAGGGCGGAGATGGACAACGTCGCAGCAAAGGGCCTGAAGATGATCTACACCCTGAAGGACTGCTACGTCGGGCTGAAGAGCGCTCCGAAGTGCGTCACCAACGAGGCGAGCGAGGTGGAGTACATCACGCGCCGCGTTGCGGAGTTCAAGAACCACCCCGCGCTCCTCGCATGGTACATCAACGACGAACTGGGCCTCGACTGGATCGACCGCCTCTCCATGCACCGCGACCTCTTCGAGCGCCTCGACCCGGACCACCCCACGTGGGTCGCTCACTACATGGTGGAGGATATCCGCAACCATCTGCCTGGGTTCGACGTGATAGGGTCCGACCCGTATCCCATCTGCCAGACGGGCGATCCGCCGATCTCTCAGGTGATGGAGCATACGCGCATCACGCGCAAGGGCGTGTTCGGAGCGAGGGCCATGTGGCAGATACCGCAGGCGTTCGACTGGGGCGCATACCGCAAGAAGGATGTCGCCAAGACGCGTCCGCCGACCTTCGAGGAGATGCGCAACATGGCCTGGCAGTTCATCGCCGAGGGCGCGAACGGCCTCATCTTCTACTCGTACAGCTCCTGGGAGCGCATGAAGTGGCGTACGCCGCCGGAGCAGATGTGGGGCAACGTGTGCAGGATCGGCGAGGAGGTGCGGGAGAAGTTCCCGATCTTCCTCTCCGACGAGCCAGCTCCAGCCGTCTCCGGCGTGACGGAGAGCGGATGCGTGCGCGCCTGGCGGAAGGACGGCAGGATGTACCTGCTGGCCGTCAACCCGACGTACCGCCCGAAGGTCGTGGAGTTCTCGCTCGAGGGCGTTGTCCTGCGCAGGTCTGTCTCGCTTGGGCCGCTCGGCGTGTGGTTCGGTGAAATAAAGGAGTAGCGAAGATGAACGCAGTAACGAGAATTGCGCTTGCGCCGGCGGTTGCGTTCGCTGGATGCCTTGCGTGCCAGGCGTTCGTGCAGAAGTCGCCGATATCCGCGCCCCCTATGGTGACGTGCGGCGCGTCGTGCGCGGGCGACCATCTTCAGGGCATGGCGACGGACGGCGGCTGCCTCTACTGGGGCTTCGGCACGGAGATCATCAAGACCGACCTGGAAGGCCGCAAGCTCGGCACGACCGGGCGCGTGAAGTACCACCACGGCGGGCCGTGCGTGGTGGACGGCATGGTGTACGCGCCCGCCAACCACGGCAAGTTCAACACCGAGCAGGAGGCCGACAGCTGGGTGTACGCCTACCGCGCCGACACGCTGAAGTTCGTGAAGCGCTGGAAGGTGCCGGAGCTGCGCCACGGCGCAGGCGGAATGACCTTCCATGACGGACGCTTCTTTGTGGTGGGCGGGCTGCCGCCGGGGTACGGCGTGAACTTCGTCTACGAGTACGACAGGGACTTCCGCTTCGTCGCCCGCCACAAGCTCGACACCGGCTACACGTACCTCGGTATCCAGACGGCGACGTTCCACGACGGCCTGTTCTACTTCGGCTGCTACGGGCGGAAATCCGCCGACGATCCCGAAGGGCTGGACTGCACCATAACTGCCACGCCCGACTTCAAGATGCTCAAGCGCTGGTTCCCCGGCTCGCCCGAAGGGATAGTGCCGGTGAAAGGCAGGCTCGCGTTCGCGATAACCCCGCGCCTCGCCGACAGGTCGTTCGGCGCGATACTGTATCCGTTCGAGTCGCCGGAGCGCAGAGAGATCGCATGGCCCGCGAAGAGACCCACCGACAGAGGAGGAAGAATCAGATGATGACCAAGGACTTTTCAAGGCGCGATTTCCTGAAGGGTGCGCTCGCCGCAGGCGGAATCGTGGCGACATCCCGCCTGCCGCTCCACGCACGCGGCAACTACGAGCAGCTTTCCCTCGCCTATGCGCACATCGCCGCCGGCGCGGAGAAGCCGTTCTCGGTGCTGCACCTCTCGGATACGCACCTCACCTTCGCCAACCCTGACGAGCCCGAGGGCGTGCAGAAGTACCGCCGCATTCGCACGGAGCTGTTCGGCGGGCGGCAGTACGAGTCGCTCAAGGATTCGATCCGCTGGGCGAAGATCAACGCCGACTACCTCATCCACACGGGGGACCTGATGGATTTCGTCTCGGAGGGCAACCTGCTCGCCGTGCAGGAGGCGTTCGGCCCCGACGCAGGGAACATCTTCGGTGCCATCGGCAACCACGAGTACTGGTGGCCCAAGGAGCCGAAGCCCGACCGCGCCGAATGCTTCGCGCGCTGCTCTAAGGCGTATCCGTACAACCTCACGTTCGGTTCGCAGGTGATAAACGGCGTGAACTTCGTCTCGATTGACGACGCCCACAACGACGTTACGCAGGAGCAGATGGAGGCGTTCGCCAAGGAGGTGAAGAAGGGGCTTCCGATCATCCTGCTCATGCACGTGCCGTTCCCCACTCCGCGCATCGTGGCGGCTACGCTCAAGTACTGGAAGTGGAACTCGAAGTTCCGCAACACGGCGGCGGACATGCGGGACTTCGGCGCGAAGAAGGCGGCGAAGTTCGGCAGGCGCGGGCAGGAGTTCATGGCGTACCTCAAGGGCGAGAAGCTGCTGAAGGGCATCCTTGCCGGGCACCAGCACATAACGGTCGAGGAGCGCTTCTCGCCGACGGCCGTGCAGTATCTCGTGGCGGGAAACTTCGCGTTCGCCGGGCGCGAGGTGCTGTTCACCTGAACCGAGGCAGCGAAAGGGACGACGCATGATGACGGGCAGAAGAGGTTTCATGGGCCTTGGCGCAGGGGCGCTGCTGGCGCAGTGCCTTCCGGCGATGGCCGCGCAGGACCGCGCAAGGATCCAGATATGGTTCGCCAAGGAGCCGGACGGCGACGCGCTGCTCGACATGCCGGTGATGAAGGGGTTCGCACCGACGAAGCTTGAGATTAGCGTTGGCGCGAAAAAGCCATTCAGGATGCTTCACTTCTCCGACTCTCACATCGCGTGGATGAACTCGCGCGACCTCATCAAGTGCGAGGCGGGCGAGCTTAAGTGGTACGAGGGGCGGCGGCGCCACTTCGCCACAAACGCGACAGGTCTCGCCGCCGCCCTCGCATACGCGCGGGCGCACCGGCTCCACATGCTCCACACCGGCGACCTCGTGGACTACCTCTCCGACGCCAACCTCAACTACGTGCGGCGGGACCTCGAGGGCCTCGACTGCCAGTTCGCGCTCGGCAACCACGAGCTTGCCGGGATACCGAGCGCGGAGCGCCCCGGCAGGCGCCCATCGTGCGCCGCCATGCGAAAGTCCGTCGCACCGTACTTCCCTAACGACCTCATGTGCCATTCGCGCATCATCAACGGCGTGAACTTCGTGGCGTTCGACAACTGCGGAATGTCCGCCGATTCGTTCGAGGCGCAGTTCGCGGCGATCAGGGCGGAGTTCGCGAAGGGCCTTCCCACCGTTCTCGCGTACCACATACCGTTCTTCACAGAGGAGCTCGGAGCGGCCCAGCTCAAGGCCGTGCCACGCATGAAGTCCTTTGCCGACATCACCGAGGCGTACCTCGCGGCACCGCCGCGCGGCGGACTCAAGATCAACACTGCTCTCCGCGAATGGCTGCCGAAGCAGAAGAACCTCAAGGCCATGCTCTGCGGGCACAAGCACGCCGAAAGCCGGGGACTCTTCTGCGATAACGTGATGCAGTACGTCGCGGGGGCCACGTACAAGGGAAATGCATATGACATACAGTTCACTTAAGGCGGCGGCGCTGTGCATCGCCGCAGGCGCGTGCCTGGCCGCGCACGCCGATTTCACAGTCGTCTCGGGCGGCGTCCCGCAGGCGGACATCGTCCTGCCGGCGAAGCCGAACGCCACCGAGCGGTTCGCCGCCGACGAGCTTGCCTACCATCTCGCAAGGATGACGGGAAGCGACTTCACCGTGATCTCAGAAGCGGAGCTTGCGGCGTCTCGCAGGCCGTGGCACTTCTTCATCGGTGCGACGGCGGCGGCGAAGGCGGCCGGGCTGGACGGCTCGTCGCTAGCCCTTGAGGAGCGCCGGCTGAAGACGGATGGCAGCGCGCTCTTCCTCCTTGGCCGCGACGTGAACCACGGTGCGATCGAAGACCTCTGGGCCGGCTCCAGCCGGGGTACCCTGTTCGCCGTGTACGATTTTCTGGAGAAGACGTGCGGCGTGCGCTGGATCTGGCCGGGCAAGAAGGGCGAAGTGGTGCCGAAGCGCAGCGACTTCTCATTCGGGACCATCGATCGCGGAGGCGTGGAGCCGATCGGCATGCGGCTCTTCTACGGCGCTTACGCGAAGCCGCCAGCCCATGCGTACCTGGGCTTCCAGAACGCCGAGGCGCGCAGCCGCTACTACTCGGACGTCATCAGGTTCCTTGTACGCCACCGGCTGGGCACGCGCCGCCGCATCTCGGGCGGCCATTCCTTCCAGCAGTACTGGAAGCGTTTCGGCGAGACGCACCCGGAGTACTTCAACATGCTGCCGAACGGCAGGCGCGAGCCGCTCAAGGGCGACAAGAGCGGGGCTTCCGTCACGATGTGCGTTTCGGAGCCGGGGCTCTGGCGGCAGATCGCGGAGGACTGGCGCGGGCGCGTGGCCCAGCTGAAGGCGCGCGGAAGCGAACCGTACCTCGTATGCTGCGAGAACGATTCGCCTGGCATGTGCACCTGCCCGCGCTGCAGGGCGTGGGACGCGCCGAGCGACCTTTTCGCAAAGAGCGACTACTGGAACGGCAGCGGAAAGGATCCCCTCACCTGCGGCAACCGGTTCTGGCGCCTCTGCGACGTGCGCTGGGGCGAGCTTGGATGCGACTGGACCAAGCCGCCGCCGCCGGATGTATCCGACCGCTATGCTCGCTTCTACAACGCCGTTCTCGCCGAGGCGCGCAAGGTCGATCCCGATACGCGCGTCATCGGCTACGGCTACGCCAACTACGCGGAGGGCCCGAAGCAGACGCGCATGTCGCCGGGCGTCACGATTGAGTACGTGCCGCGCAACTACTTCCCGTACCACGCCAAGGACAGCGAGCATCTCCGCAGGGAATGGGACGCCTGGCGCGCCGCCGGAACCGACGAGATGCTCTTCCGCCCGAACTACATGCTCGCCGGCGCAAACTTCCCCATCGACTTCGGGCGGCATCTCACCGCCGATCTCGCCTACATCTACACCAACGGCCTTGCCGGATGCAGGTTCGATTCGCTGATGGGCGCATGGGGCAGCCAGACGGCCATGCTTTACGCGCTCATGCGCTGCCTCTCAGAGCCCACACTCGGCTACGAGGCGGCGGTTGACGAGCTTTGCGCCGCGTTCGGGCCAGCCGCGCAGGACGTGCGCCGCTACTTCAGGCACGTAGAGGCCTTCTCGGAGTCGGTGACATACGAGCGCTATGTCGAGCTTGGATGGAAAAACAGGATAACGAAGCTTTATCCCGCCGGCGGCCACAACCGCTTCACAAATCTGGCGGCGGACCTCTTCCCGGAGTCGTTCTTCACCGAGGGCGCCGCGCTGCTCGCCGCCGCCGAGCGCGCCGCCGCCGCCGATCCAGAGGTGCGCGGGCGCGTTGCATTCCTGCAGGAAGGGCTGGAGGATGCCCGCCTCACACGCGCGACGCATGCGGCGTACTTGGCGAAGAAGGCGAACGCCTCCGCGGAGAACGCCGCCGCCTTCGACGCGGCTTTCCAGGCCATGCAGCGCTACAGGGCGTCCATCGAGGCGGACGATGTGGCGAACTACGACGTCCACGCCCGCAACGAGGCGTACGGCATGGGCTGGCCCCACGGCAAGGCAGGGAAATAGGCTTCACCAACCGCAACACATACCATCATGTCATTCATTGCAGCAGATGCGCCATATGAGGCCGCCGACTTCGTCCTGTTCGGCGCGCCGTACGACTCCACCACGAGCTTCCGTCCGGGGGCGCGCTTCGGCGCGCAGGCGATGCGTACGGAATCTTTCGGCATCGAGACCTTTTCGCCATACCAGAACCGCGACCTCGAGGACATCCGAGTGCACGACGCGGGCGATCTCGAACTGCCGTTCGGCGCGCCCGAGCCTGCGCTTGCGTTGATCGAGGCGAAGGCCGATTCGATCTTCACGGACGGAAAGACGCCCGTGCTGCTCGGCGGCGAACACCTCGTGACGCTCGGCGCGGTGCGCGCCGCCGCCAGGCACCACCCGTCGCTGCACATCATCCACTTCGACGCCCATGCAGATCTGCGCGCGGACTATTTAGGCAACCCGCTCTCCCATGCGTGCGTGCTCCGCCGCTGCCACGACATCCTCGGCGACGGGCGCATCCACCAGTTCGGCATACGCTCCGGCACGCGCGAGGAGTTCGCGTTCATGGCGGAAGGGCATGTGGCGACTGAGCGCCACACGTGCGCCACGCTCCCGCGGCTTTCGCTCCCGGCAGGCACGCCAGTGTATCTCACGGTGGACATGGACGTGCTCGACCCATCGGAGTTTCCGGGCACGGGCACGCAGGAGGCGGGAGGGCTGCGTTTCCGCGAGCTTCTCGGCGCGCTGCTCGACGTGTTCGCGCGGTTCCGCGTGGTCGCATTCGACAACGTGGAGCTGGCGCCCACCCTCGACCCGTCAGGCAGATCCACAGCCCTCGCGTGCAAGCTTCTGCGCGAAGAGCTGCTGGCGGCGTCCGCAACGGCGACGATGTGATAGAATACGCACCTACTTTCATACCACAAGGAGGAGGTTTGACATGGCAAGAGTGATGCTTATCGGGGCCGGCGGCGTAGCCGGAGTGGCTGCTGCGAAGATGGCCCAGAACCCGGACGTGTTCGGCGAGCTGCTGATCGCGTCCCGCACGAAAGCGCGCTGCGACGCGATCAAGGCGGACATCGAGAGGCGAGGCTTCGGCAAGGGCGGAAGGAAGACCGCCATCACAACTGCCGCGCTCGACGCGATGGATGTCGATGCGACGGCGGCGATGATACGCGGGTTCAAGCCCGACCTCGTGATGAACATCGCCCTGCCGTACCAGGATCTCGCCATCATGGACGCATGCCTCGCCGCCGGAGTATCCTACCTCGACACCGCCAACTACGAGCCGCCGGACGATGCACACTTCGAGTACTCCTGGCAGTGGGCGTACCGCGAGAGGTTCGAGAAGGCGGGGCTGACGGCGATTCTCGGCTGCGGGTTTGACCCCGGCGTTACGCAGGTGTTCTCGGCGTACGCGCAGAAGCACTACTTCGACGAGATCCACACGCTCGACATCCTCGACTGCAACGGCGGCGACCACGGCTACCCGTTCGCCACGAACTTCAACCCGGAGATCAACATCCGCGAGGTGTCCGCTAAGGGCAGCTATTGGGTGGCGGATCCGGCGGCTGACGCGCCGGAGGTGCCAGTCGAGAACCGCAAGGCGTTCGACAAGGGCTGGTGGGTGGAGACTGCACCCATGGCCATAAAGCGCGTGTACAGCTTCGACCAGGTGGGCGAGAAGGATATGTACCTCCTCCACCACGAGGAGCTCGAGTCGCTCGGCTGCAACCTGAAGGGCATCAGGCGAATCCGCTTCTTCATGACGTTCGGCCAGAGCTACCTTACCCACCTAAAGTGCCTGGAGGACGTGGGCATGACGCGCATCGACCCGGTGAAGTTCAACGGCGTGGACATCGTGCCGATCCAGTTCCTGAAGGCGCTCCTGCCGGACCCCGCCACGCTCGGGCCGCGCACGAAGGGCAAGACCAACATCGGCTGCATCTTCGAAGGCGTGAAGGACGGCAAGCCCGTGAGCTACTACGTGTACAACGTATGCGACCATCAGGAGTGCTACGCGGAGGTCGGCTCGCAGGCCATCAGCTACACCACGGGCGTGCCGGCGATGATCGGAGCGAAGATGTTCCTTGAGGGCAGGTGGACGGCAAAGGGCGTGCACACCTGCGAAGAGTTCGACCCTGATCCGTTCATGGCGGAGCTCAACGTGCAGGGTCTGCCGTGGAAGGAGACGTTCGATCCCGTCAAGGTGCCGTGACGCCCATGCCCCGGTACGTGATCGACGAGTGCGCGCTGAGGCGGAACCTTGAGGTGCTCAAGGGCGTGTCGGACCGCACGGGCGTGAAGATACTGCTTGCGCAGAAGGCCTTCTCCTGTGCGGCGGCGTATCCGCTGTGCGCGAAGTATCTCGCCGGCACCACGGCGAGTTCGCTTTTCGAGGCGAAGCACGGCCGCGACAGCTTCGGCGGCGAAACTCACGTATTCGCGCCGGCGTTCATCCGGGAGGAGATGGATGAGCTGCTCGGCATCGTGGATCACGTCGTGTTCAATTCGCCGCGACAGGTTTCCCTCTACGGGGAGATTGCGCGGGCGCGAGGCGTGTCGGTGGGGCTGCGCGTGAACCCGGAGGTGTCGGTGGCGACCACGCCAGCCTACGACCCGTGCCGCCCGTCATCGCGCCTCGGCACGACGAGGGGCGCGCTGGACGCCGCCGGCGGACTTCCGCCGCCGGTAGAGGGGCTGCATTTCCACTGTCTCTGCGAGCAGGGCGTTGATGAGCTGCGCAAGGTGCTTTCCGGGTTCGAGGCGAAGTTCGGCGATCTTCTGCCAGGGCTGAAGTGGGTCAACTTCGGCGGCGGCCACCACATAACGCGGGCCGGCTACGACGTTGACGGGCTCGTCGCGCTTCTTAACGCCTTCCGCGCGCGGAATCCGCACCTGACCGTCTACCTTGAGCCTGGCGAGGCCATCGCCCTAAACGCCGGAACGCTGGAGGCGAGCGTGCTTGAGATACAGCCTCCGGGCGCGGACGGGGTGTCGAACGCGATCCTCGACGTGAGCGCCGCCTGCCATATGCCGGACGTCCTGGAGATGCCGTACACGCCGCGCGTCGAGGGCGCGCTTGCTGAGCCTTGCGGCCAATGCTCCGGAGCGTCATTCCGATACCGCTTTGGCGGCCCCACCTGCCTCGCGGGGGACGAGATCGGCACATACGCATTCCCGCATCGGCTCAACGCCGGCGACAGGGTGGTGTTCGAGGACATGGCCATCTACTCGATGGTGAAGAACAACACCTTCAACGGCGTGAACCTTCCGGATATCGTTTTCCGCCACGAGGACGGACGGGAGGAGCTGCTCCGCCGCTTTGGCTACGCCGATTTCGCCGCACGCCTCGGCTGAACGCCCGCCATTCGTTTTAGGCGCATGCCCCAGTTCTGCCCAGTTTTTTTTTTCGTGGAGCGCCCGCAATTCTTGCACTGAGGCGGCGGGGTGTCGCGTCGGCAGGGGATGTGGTATAATGCGCGGCATGGGAGAAGGAGGAGCGAGAAACGGCAACAGCAACCTTCATGATTCGTCGAGGAACAAGCAGGACGAATTCTACACGAACCTTCAGCTCATTGAGGACGAGCTGAAGCATTACCGCGTGCACTTCAAGGGCAAACGCGTGCTGTGCAACTGCGACGATCCCTACGAAAGCAACTTCTTCAAATGTTTTGCGATGAACTTCAACGCACTTGGCCTGAGGAGCCTTACTGCGACATGCTACGCCACAAGTCCAGTCGTGTACACCCAGCTCGACCTGTTTGGACAGGGGATGATTGTAAGCCGCAAAGAAAGCAAAGGGCGCAAAGATTGGACGTGGTGGATATGCCGCGTGGCTGCGCTCCGTCAAGGCGCAGATCAAACGGGCGCAGGCCAAGGCGGCTGTAAGGGTGAACACGGAACTGTTGCAGCTCTATTGGTCGATGGGCAAGGATATTGCCGAGAAGCGTCTTGATGCAGGCTACGGCAGCGGGTTCTTCGACAGGCTCAGCCGCGACCTCAAGGAAGAGTTTCCAAACATGGAAGGCTTTTCCGTGACAAATCTCAAGTACACAAAGAGATTCTATCTGTTCTATGCGCCAATTTTGCAGCAGCTTGGTGCAGAAGCTGTTCCTGCAAATCGTCAACGGGCTGTTGACGAATCCGTCACTGCAAATCGTCAACGGGCTGTTGACGATTTCAAATTGGTGTTTGCGATTCCATGGGGACACAACATCGAGATATTCACGCATTCCGAATCGGTCGAGGAGGCGTTGTTCTACGTGGGGAAGACGGCGGAGAACGGATGGAGCCGCGATGTGCTGATGAACATGATGGAAGCGGAACTCTACCACGCGAAAGGCCGCGCCGTCACGAACTTCGCGGCAAAACTGCCCGCACCGGAGAGCGACCTGGCGCAGGAAACGCTGAAGGATCCGTACTGCTTCGACTTCCTCGCACTGCGCGAAAAGTACACGGAACGGGAACTGGAGGACGCGCTCGTCGAGAACGTCGCGCGTTTTCTGCTGGAACTCGGAAACGGATTTTCGTTTGTCGGACGGCAGTACCGGCTGGAGGTGGACGGGGAGGAGTTCTTCGTTGATCTTCTCTTCTATCATCTTAAGCTCAGGCGATATGTGGTCGTGGAACTCAAGACGGGGGCGTTCAAGCCGGAGTTCGTCGGGCAGCTTGGGTTCTACGTGCAGACGGTCAACGAGCAGCTGAAGCATCCGAGCGACAACGATGCGATAGGTCTGCTCATCTGCAAGCGCAAGAAGCGACTTGTGGCGGAATACTCGTTGAAGTCATCGGCACAGTTGCTTGGCGTTTCAGAATACAAGCTTACTAAACTGCTGCCGAGAGATTTCAAGGACAGTCTGCCGTCGGTACACGACATCGAGACCGAACTGTCTGCGGCATCGAAAAAAGGAAACAGAACATGAAAATCGAGATGCACGAGATTCCCGTGCGAGAGGTCGCAGATGGATATGTCGATTCCGCCGAGATGGGCGTAAAGGAGTACGGCGGACGGCTGAACATCCGCCCCGCGTACCAGCGTGAGTTCGTGTACAAGCCCGCACAGCGCGGCGGCGGATGTTGATAAGCTGTTGATAAGCGGTCGATATCTGTGCGCATTTCCCGGCTTCCGTCCGCATGTCGGATTTGGTACAATGCAAAGACGTCATGAGGCGATGGGCGCAGA
>CAMPAA010000080.1 GCA_946631345.1 uncultured Verrucomicrobiota bacterium | reverse complement strand
CCATACTTCTCACATCTCGCCGCACCGACCTTGCTCCTGCCCTCTTCCTGCACCGGCCCGATATTCAATCCTAGTAATCCTGTAAATCCTGTCTAAAACTTCTACATGTTCTACACGGCTGAACTTGTTTGTTCCGGGCGTTCGGCGGGATTAGTTAACCACGAAATACACAGAAAAATGCAGGAGCTATCATGTCACAGTCTTATCGCAAACTCACGGACTTTCAACTCGATTTCGCGCTTCACGTCCTTCCACGTCACAGGCTCAAGCATTTCTGGCATCGGATCGTCTTCCGCATCGTCAAAATAAGTCAGCCCTCGCAATGCGAACGAATACTCTGACACCGAGAACTTCTGCCTGTACATCTCGAACAAATCGGCAGGATCGGCATCCCAGAAAAGATTTTCAGAGAACCACCTCCCGTCCGTGATACGCTCCGCGACCGTGGGGTATGCAGCCGAATACCTCACCTTGGCGTCTTGCCGCCCTTTCATGTGCATCTCTCCGCTCATGTCGTCACCTGCTTATTACACCATATCCCCGCCACTCCACCGCTGCCACTTTTCCCCTGTACGGGGGTTTTACTTTCCCTATATTGCCAAACACCATCTCAATCACCACAACACATTCACCAAGATACGCGGACTTCAACGCGCGGCCGCTATACGACTTCCGGCTCGATTTCCTTGAAGAAAGGATGTAGCCTATCCTTCTCGGAAAGGGTAAGCGGCACGCCTACATCCGGCCACGCTATGCCTAAATCGGGGTCGTCAAACCGCATTCCGCGTTCGGCTGCCTTATCGTACAGGTTGTCGCACTTGTAGGCAAACAGAGTGTCATCTTCCAGCACGATGAACCCATGGGCAAACCCGCGCGGCACGAACAGCTGTCTTTTGTTCTCACCTGTCAACGTGACTGCGAACGACCGCCCGTAAGTGGCCGAACCTTTGCGAAGATCAACCACCACATCCCATACCGCTCCATGCACCACGCGCACAAGCTTAGCCTGCGCAGCGCTGCCGGTCTGCCAATGCAGGCCGCGCACCACACCTTTCTGAGACAGGCTCTCGTTGTCCTGTACGAACACGTTCCCTATTCCAGCGGCAGCATAACGCGCAGCATTGAAGGTCTCGGCGAAATAGCCGCGCGCATCCTGATGGATATCAAGCTCCAATATCTTGAGCCCATCAATCCCCGTCTCAATCACGTTCATTGCATTTTCACATTCTGTTTGAATTTCGCAAACTCGTCCGCCATGAATTCAGCAAGGGCGGTACGCCAATCCGGCATCGGCGGCAGACCGACAAGGCGCAACGCCATTTTCTCGAGCCGTGAATTCTTCGGCCGTGGCGCAGGCCGTGGGAACTCATCAGTGGTGCAGGGCTCTATCCTCTGCACACGGTCGCCAAGACGGAATATCTCTTCCGCAAAATCCGCCCAGGTCGCCTCGCCTTCGCATGTCAGGTGAAACGTTCCGCAGAGGTTTGTGCGTTTCAATATGCCGCGCAGCGCACGCGCAACCGCAGTCGCACTTGTCGGATTGCCATGCTGGTCGGCCACAACCTTCAGGACTGGACGCGTTCCATCGGCCAGCTTCATCATCGCGTGCACAAAACTCGGTCCGCCTGCGCCATACAGCCACGAGATACGGCAAATTACATGGTTCTGGCATAGCGTGCGTACGGCCTCTTCACCGGCGAACTTGCTCTGCCCGTACACGGTACGCCCGCCAGTCGGGCGGTCAAACTCGTTGTATGGACGATCTGCATCGCCGTCGAACACGTAGTCGGTGGAGATCGCGACAAGCCTGATGCCGTGCCTTGCGCACGCTGACGCCACATTGGCCGTTCCGCGCGCGTTTAGAAGGAACGCCTTGTCCCTTTCGGTCTCGCACACATCGACCGCCGTCATGGCGGCGCAGTGGATTACCACATCTGGTGCATGGTTCGCAACAACGGCGTCAATGGCGTCCTCGTCCGTGATGTCCGCCTCCGGAAGATCGGTAGGCACCACCTCGAACTCGCCGCCCAGCTCACGCACGAGCGTACGTCCAAGCATCCCCTTGCCGCCTGTCAGCAGAACCTTCATCTTGTCACGACGCCTTTCCATCGACGAGACGTCGCAGATATTGCCCATACGTGGATTTTCCGTAACCATCCGCGAGCGAGTGAAGCTGCGCATCACTGATCCAACCCTGATGCCACGCAATCTCCTCGATGCAACTCATCTGCAGCCCCTGCCGCTCAACGATGGCGCGCACAAAGTTAGTCGCGTCCGCAAGCGACTGGTGCGTGCCCGTGTCGAGCCACGCGTATCCGCGCCCCATCTGACGCACGTGCAGACGTCCCCGCCGCAGGTATTCGCGGTTCACGTCCGTAATCTCGTACTCGCCACGCGCGGACGGCTTGAGGTTCGCGGCGATGTCCACCACATCGTTCGGATAGAAGTAGAGTCCGACCACGGCATAGTTGGACTTCGGCTTCGCCGGCTTCTCCTCAAGCGTTTCGGCGTTGCCGTTCGCGTCGAACGACACCACGCCATACCGCTCCGGATCTGCCACGCGGTAGCCGAACACGGTCGGCTCCTTCTCGGCGGACGCCGCGCGCAGCAGCTTAGGCAGGTCGGCCCCGTAGAAGATGTTGTCGCCCAAGACAAGACACACATCATCGCCGCCCAGAAATTCACGCCCAAGGACAAACGCCTGTGCAAGACCATTCGGCACTTCCTGCACCTTGTACGAAAACTTCATGCCAAGCGCCGATCCATCTCCAAGCAGGCGTTCGAAGTTCGGCAGATCCTGCGGAGTGGAGATGACAAGCACCTCCCGTATGCCAGCCAGCATCAACGTGGATAGCGGATAGAACACCATCGGCTTGTCGAACACGGGCAGAAGCTGTTTGGATACGACCCGCGTCAGAGGATGGAGCCTGGTACCGGCCCCACCAGCCAGAATTATGCCTTTTCGTGCCATTTCATTTTTCCTATCTGTTTTAGCAACATCAACACCCAACAGAAAGCCGAATGCAGGTCTCCACTACCTGCCCTGGCTCAATGTAGCGCAGCATCCCTTTCGCCACCATGCTGTTGTAGTCCTCCGCGTAGCAGTTCGCCGGCTCAAGACCCATAACGTAGTCGCCAAAGCCAGGCATTCTCCACTGCACAAGATATGGCAGCTCCGCCTTGCGGAATGCAAGCGATACATCTGGCCCGAACGATGGGTTGGATATCCGAATCGCGCACCAGCCCTTTACATCGGCAGGCAGATCATGGTAGATCACCTGTTCGGCAAAGCCTGCCGTCGGCGGCAAAAACGTATCCCAATCCGGCACGCCCTTCGCCGCCTCATCATCGCGTGGTGTGACGCTGTGGACAGGTGCGACAAGCCGCGTTTTCTCGCTGATGAGCGGCCATCCGAAGTTCATGTGGTAAAGCTGCATCAGCGGCATTGTGGCAGCCCCCATGTTCTCAGTGCGGTCTACAACCTCCACGCCCGGCCAGCCCAGACGCGTCATGATTGTACGGCTGGTCACAAGGTTCTCACCAAAAACACGCGAGAGAACCATCCTGCCCGAAATCTCCATGACGTATTCGTCGGCCGTTTTCCAGAAAGCGCGCGTGTTAACCTCTTCGGCTGGCGTATGATCCATGCGGCCATGCAACCCCTGATCGCCTTCAGGAGTGCGGCAAGGACCTCCAACGTTGAGCCAACCGCATGTGGTAAGAAGTCCGCCGCCCCATGTCCGCAGCCATTCAACGCCCGACGTGTCGTAGAACGCCGGCGACACGGGACCGTTGCGGGTGGTCCAGGTGAGCGGAAGCCCGTTATAGCGGGCAGGCCCAAGATCGAGGCCACGGTCTGGATATACGGTGAAATCAAAGCCGCTGCCGTTCACGACCTCGAACGCACGCATCCCGCGACCCTTGCCATCCTCAATCGCATATCGCTTGATGGCCGCCAACTGCTCCATCCGGCCGATGCGCCCTCTCAAGCCCTCTCTCGATAAATCCATTGCGGCTCCCTTCGGCATGCACATCACTCAATCCGAGATCACATGCACTCCGTTGCTATTCATCCTCACGCCAATCTCCCGCACTCCGCCTCCCAGTGTCTTGATTTCCTCAAGCATGGCCTTCTGCGCGAACCTGTCCGGGCCGGAAAGTATTGTGACGGAACCTCCATCGCCGCCCGCACCATTCACCTTCCAGCCAATGGCACCGTAATGCTTCGCTATGTCGAAGACATTTCGCGCCAATTCGGATACGAGCGACGGATGCAGTTCGGCCTGTGCCTCGGTGTTACGGATCATCGCCGCACCAAACGCCGTCAGATCGCCCGCAAGCAGCGCATCCCTGCCGGCGACGGCCTCGCGCCGTAGAGGCTCAAGCTTATCTACTGACGATCCGCCCACCAAACCGCGTATCACTTCTTCGTGCACGGATGTCGAATGATGCGTCCGGCCAAGAAAGATGACGGAAAGGCGCGATTCCAGCTCGTTCCTGACGGCATCCGTCACCTCAACGCGCGTCACCGTCGCATGCGGGTACTCATCCATGTCAATGAAGCTTATGCCTCCATGCGACGAGCATAGCTGATCCTGTATGCCGCTCTGCTGGCCCAGATAGACCGTCTCCACCTCATGTGCCTTTCTTGCCAGTTCATCCGGCGAGATCCTGCCAGGCGTAAGGCAATCCAACGCCTTGAGCAACGCCACCGTGACCGCCGCAGACGTGCCTGTCGACGAGCCGCCCGGAATCGACGAATGCAGAGTGATCTCCACATCCAGCCCTTTGGGAATCGGCATGGACTTCACACACGCCTCGAGGAGCGGGTGCCGTCCGAACGTCACATTCTGAGGGTCGATCCTGTATCGGTCGCCGTAGTCGTCAACCGTGAAGTAGAAGCGCTCCCGCCACTGAGGAACCTGCGCGACCTCCATGCGACACTCTGCATACGGACTTACTGCGATGTTTAGAACGGCGCCATGCTTGGCGAACCATGTGTCTGACCAGCCCCCGAGATCGCAGATGCGGATCGGGGCAAGCGCTACGAAAGTTCTGCTCATTTCTCCACCTCCGGGATCCGCTTGATGCGTTCGTCGGTGAAGACGTCCGCCTCATCGCGGCTTTTAGTTGAAAACTCGCTCACGATCGCACCTTCGGAACCTGCCTGGAACCAGTGGTTCGTGTTTGGATGCATTGTGTACTGATCGCCCTCATGCAGGACGATTTCATGGAACACCGTCACGGGCGTCGGCGGAATCTTCGCCTTGATGTCCTCCCTGCGCCCCTCTCCGTCAACATACAGGTAGCATGTGCCGCGGCGCACACGGAAAGTCTCCTCCTTGCCGACGTATGCCACGCCGTTCTCGACGCCGTCCATGTGCCTGTGCTCAGGACATGTCTGATACGGCTTCAGAACCATCTCCTTCGCGCAGCAGCGCTCGGTGTTCACATACACGAGCAGCTGCAAGCCGACCTCATCGAGCATGCCAAGCCCGAAATCGGCCACCTCTATCGACGCGCGCTCCTTTGGTGTAATCACGATGCCTGCCTTGGCGAACATGTCCGCGACATAGCCAACAGCGGCCGCGTAATCCTGTTTAGTTATCATCTCTTCGCCTTTTCAGTCAACAGCTTGGTACTCCCGTGAAGAAACCGACACCTGCATCACGCAGCGCTCGAACAAAACACTCAACCGTAATCATGTCCTGCCCATTCTGTCGTGCACTTTCCTCGCGTTGAAAACTATCCCGAACCATCGGCGGCAACGCTCCGCGCCCGTGGGGTATGCAGCCGAATATCCCGCCAGATCGAATGGCAACGTGTATGTGCCCATAAAACAATCCGAATTATACCATCTTTCGCGCATAAATGGGACACTTCCCGGAAAAATTATGACGGGGCGAATATCACGCCACACCGCCAAAAATGGCCTGCGGCGATACATCGGAAACGCCCCTGTCAACGGTCAATCTTCCACGCGCTCAAGGTCGTCGGGAGACACCGACATTTCAACCGACGCACCAAGGATTTCAACGTTCAGGCAGAGCGTGGCATGGGCCCCCTCTCGCCGAACGTATCCCTTCACCCCTCGCATCGGACCATACTTCACGCACACGTAATCTCCGGCCTTGAACAGGTGCTGCACCGTACGCATCGCTGGACTGCTACGAGACGCATGCGCAATCTGCCGCAGCTGATGGATCATCTCGCGCGGATGCGGCACGTATATCGGCCGCACCAGCAGATTAGTCTGGAGCATCTTCAGGCGTTCTTCAGCCGACAGCCTCGTGAACACATAGCCAGGGAAAAGCGGCAGTTCGCGCCTCACCTTGCGGCGCTGCACCTTCGTAACCTTGACATATACCGGCAGATGGTGGAAGCAGCCGTACTTGCGCAAGAACAGAACAACCTTCTTCTCCGTGCGCGGCTTCACATGCAACACAAACCAGACGCGACGCCTTGCCGCCTCTGCATCGTCGCTATCCCATATTGCAGGCTGTCCAGTCACGGTGAATCGCATCTCCAATCGCGAATGAGCTTGACTCGCCTCGCGGGATGGTGGGTGATACTGGACTCGAACCAGTGACCCCTACCGTGTGAAGGTAGTGCTCTAACCAACTGAGCTAATCACCCTAATGGAGGTGGGAAGCGGAGTTGAACCGCTGTAGACGGATTTGCAGTCCGTAACCTAACCGCTCGGCCATCCCACCTTCAGGCGACGCGCTTGCGCGCATCACCTTATTTCTTCTTCGCCGCGAGGAGCTTTTCGTGTGCACGCTTGTTGCGCGCCACACGGCGGGCTCTCTTGGCTCGTGTTCTAAGCTGTTGTCCCATAGGCCGCGTAATATATCAAATCGGGCCTCCCAATGCAAGCGCAAATTTCAAGAATTTTATTTGGGCGTTTTCGTGTGTGGCTTCAGTCCGCTTTTCGTGTCCGGCGGCATGGTGGCGCAGATTTGACAGCGGCGTGGGATATGGCTACAATACAGGGCGGCATTTGCCAAAGGGAAGAAAGATATGGATAGCAAGAAGCCGTCCGCGATAGAGGTGCGCGGGGCAAGGCGAAACAACCTCAAGAACATAGATGTCGACATTCCGCTGGGCAAAATCGTCGGCGTGGCCGGCGTTTCGGGCAGCGGCAAGTCGTCGCTCGCGCTGGGCGTAGTTTACGCCGAAGGGTCTCGGCGCTACCTGGAATCGCTCTCCACCTACACGCGCCGCCGCATGACGCAGGCCGAGCGCGCTGAGGTTGACGACGTGCGCTACGTACCGGCTGCGCTTGCGCTCAGGCAGCGTCCCGGCGTGCCTGGCATCCGCTCCACGTTCGGCACCTCTACCGAGCTTCTCAACTCGCTAAGGCTCATGTACTCGCGCCTTGCGTCGCACAGATGCCCGAACGGGCACTACCTCGCGCCGACGATGGACGTGGCGGCGGAACGCGAACTCGTTTGCCCGAAGTGCGGCGAGAGGTTCTACGCTCCAGGCGCGGAGGAGCTCGCGTTCAACTCGCAGGGCGCGTGCAAGCGGTGCGACGGCACGGGCGTGGTGCGAGAAGTCGACATGGCGACAATCATCCCAGACGACTCGCTATCCATCGACGAGGGCGCTGTCGCCCCCTGGCAATCGCTCATGTGGTCGCTCATGAAGGACATCGCGCGCGACCATCTCGGCGTGCGCACTGACGTACCGTGGCGCGACCTCACAGACCGCGAACGCGACATCGTCCTCCACGCGCCGCCGGAGAAGCACCACATGGTCTATCAGATAAAGAAGGACGGACGCTCGGGCGAGATGGACTTCACCTTCTTCAACGCGATCCACACGGTGGAGAACGCGCTGAAGAACGTCAAGGACGAAAAGAGCATGAAGCGCGTCGCAAAGTTCCTCAAGGAGGGCGTGTGCCCGGAATGCGGAGGGTCGCGGCTCTCCGAGCGCGCCCGCGCCCCGCTTCTGCGTGGCATCCCGCTCGACAAAGCGTGCGAAATGACCCTTGCCGAGGCCGACGAATGGGTGCGCGGCGTACCAGCCTCGCTCCCAAAGGCGATGCGCCCTATGGCCGAGCGCATATGCGAATCGTTCCACGACACGTCGCGGCGCCTTGTGGAGCTCGGGCTTTCCTACATTTCGCTCGACCGCGCCGCCTCGACCCTCTCAACGGGCGAACGCCAGCGCATGCAGCTCGCAAGGGCGGTGCGGAACAGAACGACCGGAGTCCTCTACGTTCTGGACGAACCGTCCATAGGCCTCCACCCCTCGAACATCGAAGGGCTCACAGGCGTGATGGACGACCTTGTCGCCGACGGCAACTCCGTTCTGCTCGTAGATCACGACACGCAGGTGCTTTCCCATGCCGACTGGATCATCGAGCTTGGCCCCGAAGCAGGCGCGAAAGGCGGCCATCTGATCGCCGAAGGCACGGTGCGGGAAATATCCCGCAACCCAGCCTCGCAGATCGGGCCGTTCCTTGCGAAGGCGGCGGCGGATGCAGAGGAGCGTCCGCAGACGACCAAAGGCGGCGCAAGGCACGGGGACATCCGCATCTCCACCTCGGCCATCCACACCGTCCAGCCGCTGGAGGTGTCCTTCCCGAAAGGGCGGCTTTCCGTGGTGACCGGCGTTTCCGGCTCCGGCAAGACCACGCTCATACTCGAAAGTCTCGTGCCCGGGCTTGAGGCGAAGATAGGCGGCGGCAGACTGCCCCCGCACATTCGCTCCGTATCCGCGCCCGGCATCTCGCAGGTAAAGCTCATCGACGCCACTCCGATCGGCATCAACATCCGTTCGACCGTTGCTACGTACGCAAACGTGCACGACGAACTCAGGAAGATATATGCGAGAACGGCCGACGCGAAATCGCGCGGACTAAAGGCGGGGGACTTCTCCTACAACACTGGTTCGCTGCGCTGCCCCACGTGCGACGGCACCGGAGAAATCAACCTCGACGTGCAGTTCCTGCCGGACGTGGATATCCCCTGCCCGGACTGCCACGGATCACGCTACGCGAAAGCAGCCTTTGCGGTGGAGCGCAAAGGCGTTTCCCTGCCGCGGCTGATGGAAATGAGCGTGGACGAGGCCCTTGAGGCATGCGCCGACCTGCCGGTCGTAAGGGGGCGCCTGCAGACGCTGCACGACATCGGCCTCGGATACCTTGCGCTCGGCGAAGAGACGCCCGGTCTTTCGGGCGGCGAAGCGCAGCGACTCAAGCTCGCAAGCGAGATGGGGCACGGCCAGGGCGACAGCGTGTTCGTATTCGACGAACCAACGATCGGACTGCATCCGCTTGACGTGCGCACGCTCATGGGGGTGTTCCGCCACCTCATCGGGAATGGCGCGACAGTCATCGTCATCGAGCATGACATGGACGTCATTCGCGCCGCCGACTGGATCGTGGACATGGGACCCGGAGGAGGGAAGGACGGCGGGCGCATCGTAGCAGCCGGCACCCCACGCGACATCGCCGCCAGCAAAACGAGCGTGACCGGCAGGTTCATCAGGCGGCTTGCCTGACGCGCCTCCGCACTACAGCCGGGCGCGGTTCACGAAATAGACCGCGCCCACCATGCACAGGAACGCCCACAGGTAGTCCCAACGCCACTTCTCGCCCATGAAGAGAATCATGAACGGCACAAACACCGTAACCGTGATGACCTCCTGGATGATCTTCAGCTGGGCCACGTTCAGGCCGCTGGCCGCGCCCAGCCTGTTCGCCGGCACGGCGATGGAGTACTCCACGAGCGCGATGAGCCAGCTCACGACAACGATGGCGGCGATCGGCCAGTGCTGCGCACCGGGCTTCTGCAGGCGAAGGTGCCAGTACCATGCGAACGTCATGAAGAGATTGCTCGCAACAAGCATCGCCACCGTGAGCGCCACACCGTGATGGCGCGAAAGCCAGGACAAAACGTTCATCTACCACCTCCGGACATTTCTCCGCCACGCCGCTCGACATCGGCAACGACAAGTCCCGCAAGCGCGAAGCCGAACGCCGCCGTCGTGTGGGCGACGGTACCGTTGATGCGCGTCTCGGCGTGGCCTATGTTCCGCCTGCGCTCCGGCGACCACACGCACACGAAGGGCCGTTCAGGAATGCCGCCCGTTTTGCGGAACCTCTGCCTCAGCGCACGCGCAAGCCCATCGCCGGAAACCTCCGTGAACTCGCTCCGCCTTATCTGGAACGAGTCCATCTTCAGCGCCGCACCCATCGAGGAGAAGAGCGTCACCCCAGGATTCGACAAAGCCCGGCGGATCAGCAGCGCCTTGCTGTCGAGTGAGTCTATCGCGTCGATCACGTAATCCTGCCGCGACAGGTCGAACTCTCCGGCGGTGGAGACGTCGTATACGCGCGGTCGCACGTCCAGCTCCACCTCCGGGTTTATCTCGCGCAAGCGTGCGGCGAGGACTTCAACCTTGACCTGCCCTACGGTCGCGGTCGTCGCCATCAGCTGGCGATTCACGTTGGTGATGCACACGCGGTCGGAGTCCACCAGCATCAGGCGCTTCACTCCGGTGCGAACGAGAGACTCGGCGCACCAGCTACCCACGCCGCCCAGCCCGAATATGGCGACGCGCGCGCGGGAGAGCGCATCAAGCGTGGACGTGCCGAGCATCAGCTCCGTCCGCATGAATATGCCGCATTCCCCGGTCATATGGCGTCCTCGTCCGTGGAAAGGGATATCTCGAGGCGGTCGCCGTTCTTGAACAGCACGCGCAGGGAAGACGGGATCGCCACGCCGCCGACGGAGATGGCGGCGTTTGTGGTGTCGGCGTCCACGCGCTCCACAAACTCCTTCATCTCCTTTATCTCGAATATCTGCGCGAGGTCGTCTATCTTCATCTCCAGCCGCCGGGAGGTGGTCCTGCCGCCGGCGGAGAACGAATAGTTCGTGGGCGTCGCCGTGAAGACAGACGGCGCCGGCCTCACCGTTCGCCAGACGAAGCACCGGCCCTTCCCGAACTCCCACGTGCCCGAGCTCGTCAGCGTAACGCCCACGTCGTGCAGCACCTTCCGCTGCACGAACGTTCCACGGGCCGTGGCCGCCTGCCCGAAAGCGGCCACGCACAGAAGGCAGCCTCCACACAGAAACGCCGCCCTAAAACGTAGCGATACCATGTCCACACCGATGTTCCATTTGACGTAAATGGGCGCAATTATACCACAACCCAGAGGCGATTTATGGTATAATTCACTTGTTTTTAGAATACACTACGAACGAGTTCCGATATGTCTGAAGAAGAGAGCAATCAGGTCGCACCAGCCGAAGCACCTGCCGCCGCCGGCACGCTGGAGAACATCAACATCGAAGACGAGATGGCGCGCGACTACATCGACTACTCGATGTCGGTGATCGTGGGCCGCGCGCTCCCGGACGTGCGCGACGGCCTGAAGCCCGTGCACCGCCGCTGCCTCTACGCGATGTACATGCTCAACAACACCTGGAACTCCAAGCACCTGAAGAGCGCACGCATCGTCGGCGACGTGATCGGCAAGTACCACCCCCACGGCGACACGGCGGTGTACGATACGATCGTGCGCATGGCCCAGGACTTCTCGCTGCGCTGCCCCCTCATCGACGGCCACGGCAACTTCGGGTCGATCGACGGCGACGGCGCCGCCGCCATGCGATACACCGAGGTGCGGATGCAGAAGATCACCGAGGAGATGCTCGGCGACCTGGAGAAGGACACCGTTGACATGGTGCCCAACTACGACGAAACCACCCACGAGCCGGCGGTCCTCCCGGCGAAGCTGCCAAACCTGCTCCTAAACGGCTCTTCCGGAATCGCAGTGGGCATGGCCACCAACATCCCGCCACACAACCTCGGAGAGCTCTGCGACGGCATCAGCTACTACGTGGACCACCCTGACTGCACGATAGACGACCTCATGCAGTTCGTCAAGGGGCCGGACTTCCCGACTGGCGCGCAGATATGCGGCCACAACGGCATCGCCGCCATGTACAAGCTCGGCCGCGGCCAGATACGCGTGCGCGGCAAGGCCACGATCGAGACGGAGAAGAACGGCCGCGAGCGCATCGTCATCACCGAAATCCCCTACACCGTAAACAAGCGCGAGATGATCGAGCACATGGCCAGCCTCGTCAAGGAGAAGGTCATCGAGGGCGTAAGCGACATCTACGACTACTCCGGCGGTCACACCAAGGACGCCAAAGACGGCGCGAGGAAGGACGTAAAGAGCGACGACATCCGCATCGTCGTGGAGCTCAAGCGCGACGCCGTCGCCCAGCTCGTGCTCAACCACCTCTACAAGCATACCGCGCTGCAGACGACGTTCGGCGCAGTGATGCTCGCGATCGACGGCGGCAGGCCGAAGATCTTGAACCTCAAGGACTTCTTCCGCTGCTACACCGACCACCGCTTTGAGGTCATCACGCGCCGCACACGCTTCGAGCTGAAGAAGGCCGAGGCGCGCAAGCACATTCTCGACGGCCTCCTGATCGCCATCGCCAACCTCGACGAGGTGGTGCGCATAATCCGCGCCTCGAAGAACCGCGATGAGGCCAAGGCCGCGCTCGTCGCGCGCTTCGGCTTCACGGAGCCGCAGGTCAACGCGATCCTCGAAATGCGGCTCTACCAGCTAACAGGGCTGGAGCGCGAAAAGCTCGAGGCCGAACTCGCGGAGCTGCTCGCAAGGATTGCGGATCTCAAGGCCATACTCGCCGACCCGGCGAGAGTGTACGCCATCATCAAGGAGGACCTCGCCTTCATCAAGGAGAAGTTCGCCGCCCGCGAGGATGCGTGCCGCCGCACGGAGATCGTCGCCGACGAAAGCGAGGTCTCCATCAAGGACCTCATCGCCGACGAGCCGTGCGTGATCACGCTCTCCAACCGCGGCTACGTGAAGCGCGTGCCGCTCACCGAATACCGCGAGCAGAAGCGCGGCGGCCACGGCGTGAAGGGCGCGCAGGTGAAGGAGGAGGACTTCATCCGCCTCGTATTCGTCGCACAGACCCACGATTCGCTCATGTTCTTCACGAACAAGGGACGCCTCTTCCTAAAGGACGCCTACGAAATCCCTGAAGCGCCCCGCACGAGCTTCGGCAAGCCGCTCATCAACTTCCTCAACCTCCAGGAGGGCGAGCAGGCGCTTCAGCTGCTGCCCATCCGATCCTTCGAGGGAGATGTGGACGTGTTCTTCGCGACAAAGCGCGGCACGGTGAAGAAAACCCTTCTCGGCGACTTCAAGAACGTAAACAAGAGCGGCATCCGCGCAATCAACATCGACGAAGGCGACGAACTCGTTGAGGTGCGCATCGTGAAGCCGAACGAAGACGTAATCATGCTCACGCGCGACGGCCGCGCCATGCGCTTCGCCTCCACCGATGTGCGCCGCATGGGCCGTGCAGCGACGGGCGTGAGAGGCATCCGCCTCCGCGACGACGACCAGGTCGTGTCGCTCGACGCCGTGGACGACTCCAAGACCCTCTTCATCGCAACCGCCAACGGCTACGGCAAGCGCTGCGAGTTCAA
>CAMPAA010000079.1 GCA_946631345.1 uncultured Verrucomicrobiota bacterium | reverse complement strand
CACCCTTTTGATGGGCAGGTGCGCACGTCCCGCCCGGACGGGTCGTTGAAAACCGAACAGTCGGTGCGGCATATTGGCGTCTCTGCCGGTGCAATTGGCGCGTTGCCCTCAACGCGCCGTGCGGTCACGAATCCGGCGGATTGGGGCAATCCGCCCTGCGATTCTGGCTGGTTGCGGGCGATTTGTCAAATCGCCCCTACCGCCGGATAGCTATGGCAGGGACACCCAGTTGGGTATGGCGGGGACACCCAGTTGGGTATGGCATCCCTTAGCCGCACCGCAGACCCTCAATCCGCCCTGACATTTTGTTGGTTGCGGGAGAAACGCGCAGGATGCGCGTTTTACCATGCCGACGGCGTTCGTGGTCGCGCGTATGCGCAACCTGAAAGGCTCAAAGCCGCTTTGCAGCCCTTCCAGAGCGGTGCCGGGATTTCTATTCCATAGAAATGCTTTCTTCGATCCGTACGACGCAACCGTTTCTATGGAATAGAAACGCAATCTTCAATCCGTACGACTGATGGTTTTCTATGGAATAGAAAAGGGATCTTCGTTCCGTACGAAACAACCGTTTCTATTCCATAGAAATTCATGCGCCTATCTGGGCCTCATGGGAAGACCAGCCGCAGCAAAGCGTGGCCGCCGCCGTGTTTCGGGAGAAACACCTTGGTGCATCCAGAAAACTCCCTGGGCAATCGGAAAAACATCCTGGACTTTCGAGGCAAAGGGGTATATACCCTTGGGCAAAGGAGGTATACCTCTTTGCGGCAAAGACATATACCCCCTTCAGGCAAAGGTATATACCTCCTTAATCCAAAGGTATATACCTCCTTCGTGCAGGGGGATGCACCTCCCTGACGCAAAGGTATACACCCTTTCACCCCGAAAGTCCGCGATGTTTCTCCGATTGCCCAGGGAGTTTTCCGAATTCTCCGGGGAGTTTCGCGAATCCGCCCTGTGTGCGGGTTGCGATGGCGGCATGCGTCCCGAGTGAAAATCAACCCCAATATTTGCCAGAGCACTAAAGCGACTCGACGATATCCACGCCTGCGCTGCAGCCAAGGCGGTTGGCTCCCGCCTCGATCATCTTCATCGCGTCCTCAAGCGTGCGGATTCCGCCGGCCGCCTTCACGCCCATTGCCCTGCCCACGGTTCTTCGCATGAGCGCAACGTCCTCCGCCGTCGCGCCGCCGGAGCCGAAGCCGGTGGAGGTCTTCACGAAATCGAAACCGGCCTTCTTGGCCAGTCGGCACGCCAGCACCTTCTCGTCGTCGGTCAGGTAGCAGCACTCGATTATGAGCTTGGTCACGACCTCGTCGCTCACCTTCTTCGGCGCAAGGTTCATGAGCGTGAGATCCTCAAGCACATCCTCGGCGGGGCGGCTTCTGAGATCACGGATGTTCAGCACGTAGTCGATGTCCGCCGCACCGTCCTGCACGGCCTCGACCGCCTCTGCGCATTTAACCCTCACCGTGTTCTGGCCGAGCGGGAACCCGACCACCGTACCCACGCGCACGCCGGATTCCTCCAGCAGCGCCGCCGCCCTGCGCACCTCGGCTGGGTTGACCATCGCGCAGGCGAAGCGGTACCGCGCCGCCTCCGCGCAGAGGCGCTCCACGGCGTCCACGCCGCCCGCCGCCTTCAGGAAGGTGTGGTCGATCATGGCGGCGAGCTGGCGCTTGGTCATCGCTTCACTTCCCCTTGCCGCAGCACTTCTTGTACTTCTTGCCGCTGCCGCACGGGCAGGGATCGTTGCGGCCGATCTTCGGCTCCTCGCGCACGAAAGGCTCGTGCGACTCGATCTCGCCGTCGATGAACTTCCATTCGCCGTCGAGGCGCTTGAAGTACGAGTGTTCGTGGTGCTCGACCGCCTGGCCATTCGCGGCGTAGTGGGCCACAAACTCCACGTAGCCCTCGTCGTCGCCCTCGCCGCCGCGGTCGGTGCCGAGGATTTCCAGCCCCTGCCAGGTGGAGGCGTCGGCCCATTCCTTGCAGGCCTTCTCGTCGAACTCCGCCTGGACCTCCGGCCCGGCCGAAGTCTTGAGGAACGGGATATCCTTCACCGCGTACGCCGAATAGCGTGCGCGCATCAGCGCTTCTGCCGTCTTGGCCTTGGCGCTTCCGTCGTGGATCGGTCCGCAGCATTCGCCGTAGGTGGCGCCGCTGCCGCATGGGCACTTTTCTGTCTTTTCCATGTTTTTGGCTTTCACTTCTCTGGAGCGCCGAAGAGGTGCCCCATTTTCACGCGTTTTGTCTCGAGGTAGCGTCTGTCGTATGCCGTGGCGGGAATCACGACCGGCACGCGCTCCGCTATCTCTATTCCGTAGCCGGCAAGCCCCTTGATCTTGCACGGATTATTGGTAATGAGTCTCACTTTCGAGATGCCGAGATCGCCGAGGATCTGCGCGCCTTCGCCGTACTCCCGCAGGTCGGGCGCGAAGCCGAGCGCGACGTTCGCCTCCACGGTGTCCATGCCGGCCTCCTGCTTGCGGTATGCGTGGAGCTTGTTGGCGAGGCCGATGCCACGCCCCTCCTGCCGCATGTACAGTATCGCGCCGCGCCCTTCGCGCTCGACCATGCCCATGGCGGCGTGGAGCTGCGGCCCGCAGTCGCAACGTTGGGATCCGAGCACGTCGCCGGTGAAGCACTCCGAATGGACACGCACAAGCACAGGTTCGCCGCCGGATACATCGCCCTTCACGAGCGCCAGATGCTCCAGCCCGGTCGTGCGCGAGCGGTACATCGACAGGCGGAAGTGGCCCCAGCGCGTGGGCATATCCACCTCCTCAATCTTCTCCACCAGCCGTTCGTTGCGGCGGCGGTAGGCGATGAGCTGGGCTATTGACATGAATTTCAGCCCATGCTCCTCCACGAACTCCTCAAGGTCGGGCAGGCGGGCCATGGTGCCGTCCGTCTTCATGATCTCGCAGCAGAGCCCAACCTCCTCAAGCCCCGCCAGACGGCACATGTCCACGGTCGCCTCTGTGTGGCCCGCGCGCTTGAGCACCCCTCCCCTGCGCGCCTCAAGCGGGAACATATGCCCCGGGCGGCGGAAATCCTCCGGCTTCGCGCCAGGCTTCACGCAGGCGAGCGCCGTCATGGAGCGTTCCGCCGCCGAGATCCCCGTCGTGGTCGCGACCGCGTCGATCGAGACCGTAAACGCCGTCTGGTGGTTGTCCGTGTTGGCCTCCACCATCTGGTGCAGGTCAAGCCGATGGCACCAGTCGTGGGACATCGGCATGCAGATGAGCCCCTTGGCGTATGTCGCCATGAAGTTGACGGCGGCTGTCGTCGCAAAGCGGGCGGCGCAGATGCAGTCCCCTTCGTTCTCGCGGTCCTCGTCGTCGGTGACAACCACAATCTCGCCACGCGCCAGAGCCGCGAGGCAATCCTCAACTGTATCGAATCCTCTTTTCAAAACGGCGGATATTGTACCACATCTCACCGCCCGTGGCGCGCCTTTTTCGCCGAACCTGAAGAAGCGGTGCGAGACGCCATGCGCGCGGCCAGCGAGTCTATCGCGTTGAACACTCCGGCAAGCAGCGCACCGGACACCGAATGCCACACGCACGACACCGCCGACGCAATCGCAGCCTCCGGCATCGCCGGGAAATGCCTCGCCGCCAGAACCGTGGCCAACCCGGCGTTCTGCATACCGACCTCGATGGAGACAGTGCGCCGCTTGGGCCTGTTGAAGCGCGCCAGAACGCCGCACACATAGCCCAGCGCGTAGCCGAGCGCATTATGGCAGAACACCGCCACGAAGATGATCGCGCCGGACTGCACAGCCTGCCTGCCATGCGCCGACATAACGCCGCCAACTATGCAGCACAGCCCCAGCACGGCGATGCCGGGCAGGAGCCGCTTCATCTCGCCAAATGCGGCACGCCGGCCAAACGCGCTGTTCATAACCAATCCGATAACCACGGGCAGGATCGTTACGAACAGGATCGACTTGAACATCCCCACCGCATTCACGTCCACGTTCTCGCCGGCAAGCCACAGCATCAGCATGGGCGTCGTCAGCGGCGCGGCGAGAGTGGATACGGTCGTGAGGCCAACGGAAAAGGCCACGTCCCCCTTGCAGAGAAAGCTCATGATGTTCGACGACACGCCGCCAGGACAGCACCCCACGAGCAGCAGACCCGCGCCTACAGCCTTCGGCAGCCCAAACGCATGGACAAGCGTCCAGGCGATGAGCGGCATGAGCGTAAACTGGGCCAGCGAGCCTATTGCGATGTCAAGCGGCCTGCGCGCGAGAATCCTCAGGTCGTCGCCGGTGAGCGTAAGGCCCATCGTGAGCATTATCAGCCCCAGCACGGAGGTCTGCGCATTCCCGCGCACCCATCCGAATGCACCTGGCAGAAAGTAGGCTGCGACCGCCGCAAACGCAACGACCGCAGGTGTCCATTTCGCAAGCCAGGACGAAATCTTCTGGAGAATCGCCATCAAAACACGTAGGTAAGGGAAAGGCCGACTGCGTGAGAAAGCCCGTTCTCCGTGCTGAATCTGGTGCTCCTTCCGGTCGCAGGGTGCGTGAAATCCACGGATTCCGAGCACATGAACACAAGACCGTAGCTGAGAGTGACGTCTATGTGGCCATAGTGCCACGCGAGGCCGACCGTGCCGATATGGCGGTCGCCGGGCGGAAGCATCGTGGAACCGGAGTTGTCCTTCGTGCAGCACGGATCCATGTCGTACACATACGAGCCCAGCAGCGAGAAGTTCTCGTGGAAATCCCATGCGCCGCCAAAGCCTACGCGGAAAACATCGTCCCAGCGGAGGCGCGTAGGCCTGCGGCCGACAGGCAGCTTGAAGTTGATGGCCGGCATTGACGACCATTCCGTCCAGGTAAGCGCCGTTCCCAGATGGACCGTCTCGGTCACATCCCAGTTGGCGCCGACGGTGACCGACTGCGGCAAACGGATATCCGCGCTCGCGGTGCCGCTCGCAGCCTGGTTAACCGCCGCAACGGGCGAATTCATGTTGGCATGGCCCTTGATGGTGGAGTCGATATACGACTTGTACATCGCACCGACCGCAAAGCTGTCCGTCACCTTGTAGCGCGTGGACACCTGCCATCCCCAGTCGGCGAAACTGTTGTTCCCCTTGAGGTGGAACCTACCGCGATATGCGCCAACGCCTGTGTACTGGTAGGAGTACTGGTCGAAGTCGAAGTACAGCAGACGGAAACCTGCCGAGACGGACCAGTCCTCCGTGATGTTGTATGCGAGGTTCGGCGTAAGTGTAAGACCCCTGACCGTCGTCTTGTAGGTGTTCCAGTTCATCTCCCAGTCGGACTTGTAGCGCGTGCCAAGACCGAACTCAGGAGCGAAGCCAAGACCGAAAGTGAAACCGTAGGGGAGCGGCTGGGCCAGATGGAAGTGCGGCAGGACGAATGCGCCAGGATCCATCTTCCTGCCAGGATTCCCGTTTATGTAGGTGTCGGCGGTCGGATGCTCCGTTACGAACCCAACCGTGACCACCGTGTTGGTGAAGTCCGATAGGGTCGCCGGGTTGTAGAAGTTGGCCGAGGCATCATACGCCTTGCCCATCACTGCGCCACCAAGAGCCGTGCCCTTGGCAGAACCCTCGTAGAGCGCAAAACCTGCGCCCAACGCCGTTGTTGTCGTTATGGCGGAAACCGCCGCCATCATCATTGCACACTGTCTTTTCATGTTGTTTACCTTTTTTGGCTTAAAAGACGGCGTGACATTATAACGGTTTGTGTCACAGAAGTCAAGGGGGCGGAGGCTGGAGGTTACCATTTTTTGATTGGACCTGACCAATGTGCTGAAACGACGGCAGAAAGCACAGCAACCGCACGCCGCAAAGGATATATGCTAAACTGTGATCGTATGTGCGATGTCCTTTCTTTCCGTGGCCAAACCAGCATCGTTCCGTGACCAAATGGAGTGGAGTCAATGGCCTCAAAAAAGAATTGGCGTCATTACAGCAGAGTTCTTGCGTCAATTCGATAGTGTTTTGGCGTCATTTCTACAGAGTATTGACGCCAGAACACGTAACTGTCCAGACACGGAAACGATTTTGGTCACAGGCGGAATCCGTTTGGCCACAGGCGGGTTTCGGGTTGTCCACATGGCAGACCGCTCTTTGGCAGACGGCGGAACGGATTTGCCCCATGGCCGAAATGCCGTCGGCACCCGTTCTGGATGTCTTTCGGCGACCTTCGCCTTTGTTTGCAGGGGTGCGACATAATCCTGCCAAAAATTGGGTAAACTCCAGCCTCCGCGACAGAGGTTTCATGGGTAAAGTGTCGGCGGTTCGCGGAAGTAAACGCACCAGATCTGGTGCATTTACCTCTGCAATGGTGCATTTACTTCCGCGCGCTACGATTTTATTTTATCCAAAGAACCGAAGAAGCTTGCCAACAGCATGCTTAATGGTATATCTCAATCCATTCTCGTGCAAACACTTCACGCCGCCCCACGCCTTCCGTGCCGGCCACGTTACGAACATGCCAACTCGATAGGCTTCAGAAACCTTAAGTGCACAAATTTCGCGCTCACACCTCTGAAGTTTTCTCTCTAAAGTCAATGCCCTTGTAGACTCAGCCTCTGCCAATTTCTTCGTTTTAGGCAATTCACAAAGCATCTCCATATACCGCTTGGCGTAAGCTGCCACCCGTTCTCCATAATACGGTTTCCAAAACTTCTCCCAGTCCTTAATTTTTTCAGGCAACCACCTATCTTGAGATGAAATACCCGTGGTGTCATATACCGAGAACGGCTTGGCAAGTTTGCGCAATGAACATCCACACTTAACAACCGCATCAAAAAAGAACTTTGGTGCAGCCGAAATCTTCATCGTTTCGTCATATCCACCTAACCGATTGTGCAATGCACGGCGTATGAAAGCCGCCTGATGCGGAAGAGTGTTGAACAAAAACCAGCCTGGATTAAGGTCTTTCACGTCTGCCTGATGAGACAACGTAACCTTCCCATGCGCAGTTACATACATGTCTGCATAGACAATGTCTTCGGAAAAACGCTCATGTAATATCGATGAAAGAATGTTGGGTTTGAGGACATCGCCGGAATTGAGGAACAGCAGGTATTCACCGTTCGAATGAGCAACGCCTTTGTTCATTGCCTGATATATTCCGCTGTCTTTTTCAGAACAATACCACGAAAGCCGCCCCTTGAATTTATTGATGACCTCCAGTGAACCATCAGAGGATCCTCCGTCAACTACAATCTGCTCAAAATCAGCAAAACCATTCTGCCGCTCCAGCGTGCTTTGAAGCGTCGCCTCCAAACCCGTCTTGTTGTTCTTGTTTACGGTTATTATGGACAGTCTGCACTTCGAGACAACGGATTTCTCGGACTTTTCGCGCGCCTGCTTCCGCACAACGTAATCCATAATGTGCCGTTTCAGCGGCTCAAATTCGGCAGGATGCCAGCGAAGGTATGTGTAGACATCCCAGTCGAGCGCCTTGCTCACAGTAAGCCATCGCATGGCAATGCCGGCCACACGCTTACCATAGTAAGGAGACAGAAAGTCCATCCACTCCTGTAGCTTGGCCCGCAGCATCTGCGGCTGGCTTGAAATCCCCGATCTGTCGAAACGCGAAAAAATGCAGTCAAGTTTGCGGTAAGAGCAATGGTGATAAAAAAGCGCGTTGAAGATGAACTTCGGTGCAGCCGAAATCTTCATCGTGGCATCATATCCGCCGAGTTTTTCATGCAACGCACGACGTATAAACGTCGCCTGGTGAGGCAACGAATTAAAAAGGAACCAGCCAGGCGTGATTTCGGACATGCTAGGAGCAACATTCTTGGATATCTTGCTTCCTGTAAGAAAAAGAATGTCCGCATACACCAAATCTTCATTGAACGACTCGCGCATCGCCTCAACAAGCATGTCCTCCAGAAGAACATCACCAGAATTGAGGAAAAGCAGGTACTCTCCTCGCGCATGAGCCGCGCCCTTATTCATAGCGTCATAAATGCCATTGTCCGGCTCCGAGCAATACCAGCTCAGGCGCGGCGCGTACTCGGACAGGATTTCGGCCGTCCCGTCCGTCGAGCCGCCGTCGACGACAATCTGCTCAAAGTCGTCGAAACTGTATTGGGCGTCCAGCGTGCTGCGAAGCGTCTCTCGAAGGCCTTCCGCATTGTTGTAACAAATGGTGATGATTGACAGACGCGGATTGGCGTTCCTGTGTAATGTGACGGGGGGCACGACTGCTGCCGCATTCGAGCGTCGGGCAACCGCAGGCGTCCCCATTATGTGCTTGTACAGCGCCAAATGCTTCTCCGCGATTATTTCCTGAGAATATCTGGACTTGATCCTTTCAATCATGACCTTGCGGTCAAACTTCGTAGTCAGCGCCTTTTCTATCGCATGTGACAAAGACACGGGGTTGAAATGGTCTGACAAATAACCATCGACACCATTCTCGATGATGTCTCTTGCGCCCATGTTCGGGAAGCTCACAACCGGAGTGCCGCAGGCGATCGACTCGGCGGTGGTCTTGCCGAAAGTCTCCGAATAGGACGGCGTCACGAAAAGATCGGCCGCAGAGTAGAATTCGGCCATGCGCTCCCTGTTCGCGGTCGGCCCGGCGACAACGAGCTTCACACCGGCGGGAGCCGGGAGAGTGACCGCGCCATGCCCAACGCACAACACTGTAAATGTGCGCTCCGCCGTGGCAAGCCAGCCGAGCGCATCAAGAAGCTCCTGAAGACCCTTGCTCTTTTCGTTCAGGAATTGTGCGGCAAACAAGATCAGCGTCTCATTCTCGCCGATGCCATGCTCCGCTCGAACAGAAGAGCACTTCATGGGATGAAAGATGGACGTGTCGATTCGATTGGGTATGACGAATGTCTCCCGCCCTAACCCAATCGCACTCCCGTCGATGCAATCCTTCATCGCCGAACAAAGCGACACATAGGTGAGATCTTTGCATGCATTGATGGCTGCCGTCTTCGCATCGCGCGTCTTGATGTCCAATGCGCGTTCTTCTGGAGTCGGATTCACGGGGACTTCGCGAGGAATGTGGTAAAGACCCATCATCGCATTCTCATCGCGGATAGTCCAGACGACCGGCTTGTCGATTTTTGGGAAGAAAGTCGGCATATCCACCATGCCCGAAACCCAATGCAGATGAACGATGTCCGCATCCTTGACAAGCGGATGATCTTCGAGCCGGACGCAGGAATAGGGCAGCGACATTGGCACACCTCGATACTTTGACTTCATCTTCTGGAGGAGCTTCGCATCGGCCGAGTTGTCTATTTCGGCGGCAAGAACAGAAATCCGCGGGTCATCCTCCTCGCCTGGATTAACCCTCAAAGTGATGATTCTGGAATCAACTCCTCTTTCCAGAAGTGCCTTGTGCACCCCCAGCATTCCAAGCCCCGCCCCGCCCGTCGTGTTCGCGCCAATGTGGACGATTTTCATTCCGCGTTTTCCTTTTTGTTCTTCAATGCTTCAAATTCCTGCACGACCACGCCATTGAACCTGATGGCATTGCCTTCTGTCGCTCCATGCTCCCCGGCGTAAAAAAGAAGGTTGTAGTTTCCCGGCGTCTGCGGCACGGACATGACCAAAACCTGCGGTCTCTCCGCGCCCGTGCGAAGAATTTCCCACTTGACGATTTTTTTCGCATTCGTATCGTAAACGGCAACCGTGGCCATGTCGCACAACCCCGCAACGACATCAACAGACTCGACAGCAACCTTCACGAGCGAACCTGGCTTCAGGCCGGCATGCGCCACTACGTAATTGTAGCGGTTTTCCCTGACAGGTATATTGACACTACGAGCGGATTCTTTGCCTGCGCACGACAGTCGTGCGGTCTCAGGCAAGCCGAATTTGAACATGGAAGTCATTGCGAGAGCTCGTGGATTATACATGACACAAACAAGATCTGGTTTGAAGCAATTGATAAATTCTATTGCGGACACATCTTTTGAATAACGAACGTCCACAATGTCAAGTTCGGCGAAGACACTCGACAGATAGGCCAGCAAAGGCGGTGCATAGGAATCCTTGACGACTAAAATGCGTTTTCTGACCGCTGCCTTGGAGTTCGTCATGCGCACAAGAGGATAATCGCCGCCATATACGCCATAGCCAGGGTCCTTATAGACAGATACAGGGGGTCTTATATATTCTGGATAGATGAAGGATTCGGAAAACGCTCCGCACCGAAATATCCTCCGCGCCGGAACGCTCAGCAGACAGTCGGTCGCAAACTTCGGAAGATAATAGGCGACATTGTCGTCCATGCCGCCAAACAGCGGTCCAGTGCGACGGCCTCTTGACCCTAGGAAAGAGCGTCCGAGATTGCTTGTTCGCCAGGATTTGTTCCTCAACTGCGGCACGGCTTCATCGGCTTCAAGCATATTGAGCAATTCATGCGCTACCGCCGGAAAAGCCTTGAATGCACCTGTGAAATTCCAATGGTGGTCGGTCTTGAAGAAATTGGCCGTCACTTCCTCTTTTGTCCCTGCCACGATTGGGCGCAAATCGAACGTGCGGCACTTTGCTTTAGACAGGAACTCGTTGGCAATTGCATTGCGCGCATCGACAGGCATCCCAGCGGGCAATATTTCATTGTTGACATCAATTTTGCATGGACACATCAAAAACACGAATTCAACGCCTTTTCTTCCGCAAAAGTCGGCCAAACGCATGGTGTTCGTCACATTAGACACATTTAGAGACAGGTCGGTCAAGTCCGACAAATGGCCATTCTCCAGCCTGTAGATGCCGTTGCACTCCCGTTGCCCAAGCGCACGAACCCATCCGCCGTTCAGAGTGAGGAAATCCTCCTTGCACCACAGGTTCTGGAGCATGGCCGTTTTTACAAATGACCTCAAGGTAGAGGCTTTGGATCGCGACGTCTTTTTCTTTGCGGTGGCATAGTTGCAGATTGTCATGCTTGCGAACAAGCCAACCGCCGCAACCCAGATGAGCGACATGCTTGCAAGCGTCTTTCGATAGATCTTGTTTGTCATGCTTAGAAGTTGAAATAGATGAAGGGGTTGTGCGCATTCATGGCGAGGTAAGACACGCTTACGCCGAACAGGACGATTTGCAGGCTGTGCCATATCAGAGATAGATACGGGGTTGCACAGACTCCGAACCTCTGCTTGATGGCTGGAATCAGCGGCAAAGAGGCGAATACGCCTGCACAAAGGACAACAAGCATTTGCGATGCACAGAATGTCGTCCGCTCATCCACAAGACCATCCGCGCAAATGCCGAACATCGCGCCGAAGTATCGTCCTGCGGCGCCAAGGTCGTCCGACCGAAACAAAACCCATCCAACGACGACAAAGAACATCGTCACGAGCCATCCGGGAATGGCCAGTCTACGGTCTGACTCGATCACCTTTGGAAGCCCAGTCAACTTTTCCGCGATGATCAACACGCCATAAAGCGTCCCCCAAAGTATGAATGTCCAATTCGCTCCATGCCAGACGCCGGTTGCGAACCACACAACCATCAAATTAAAACACAAGCGCCACTTGGAATCCACGCGTGAGCCGCCGAGCGGAAAATACAAATAGTCTCTGAACCAACTGCTTAGCGACATGTGCCAGCGCCGCCAAAACTCGGTGACGGAACGCGAGATGTAGGGATAATTGAAGTTTTCGGGGAATTGAAACCCGAATATTCGTCCAAGGCCGATGGCCATGTCGGAGTACCCGCTGAAGTCGAAAAATATCTGAAAAGTATAGCATATAGCTCCTAGCCAACTTCCTGCGACACTTTGGGTGCCTGACGCAAAGCACTCGTCGGCCACAATCGCGAAGGTGTTCGCCAGAAGCATCTTCTTGTTGAATCCGAGAAGGAAACGGAATACACCTGATGTAAAACCGTCAAGCGAGACGCGGCGGTATTCAATCTGGCTGCATACGGTAGGATAGCGGACAATGGGGCCGGCGATTAATTGGGGGAAAAGTGCTATGTAGAGCGCAAGATAAAACGGATTGCGCTGCACTCGGACAGTTCCGCGATATACATCGATTACGTAGCTTAGCGCTTGAAACGTGAAAAAGGAAATGCCGATAGGAAGGATGAAACTTGTCTGGGGTATGACCCCTTGCAACGCTGGGAATACTGCCCTTAGCGAAAATGTGACGAAGTTTGCATATTTCCACAACCCGATGACGGCAAGGTTTCCCACGACTGTAGCCGCTAAAAAAAACTTGGTCGCCATGGGTGAACGGTTTCGGCAAGAAGAAACAAGGAGCGCAGCGAAATAATTGAACAGTATAGATGCGAGCATGATAAAAACAAAAGACGGCTCTCCCCATGCGTAAAACAAGATGCTCGCACCCAACAACCAATAATTCTTGATTCCCCACCTGAATGGCAAGGCGAAGTAGACGCCTACCGTAATGGGCAAAAAGAGAAACAGGAACTCCAGCGATGTGAACAACATATTAGATATGCTCTTCGTGCCCACGGAAATGCACGTTCAACGCATGCAGCGGCGTCAGAAGCGCGCCAAGGGGCGTGCCCTGGGTCATGATGGTGAATGCGTTCACATCCTTGGGGAAGCACTTCCCTCCGTAGCCGAACCTGCCGTCGGGCCCGGGAACCAACGTATGTGTTTCATTGATGTATCCGGAAAGCAGCATGCCTGCGTGAACACTCGACCAATCAGCTCCCATTCTTTTGCAATAGTCGTAAATAGCGTTGAAATAAGTCACCTTGTAGGCTCCAAAGACATTGTGGGCATACTTCGTTATCTCTGCTTCAAGCGGACTCATGCGCACGAATTTTTTGCCCTTGAAGATACTGGAAAGAAGATCGACTTCTCCTGTAAACACCATCGGCTGATGCTTGAAATCTTCTATGTAAGTACGCTCGGTGAGAAACTCGGGCATGTAGTAGACCTTGTGTCCCGTCTCCTTTGAAAGTCTGTCGCTTGTGCCCGGCAGGATGGTAGTGCGAACGAACACGGGCTTGTCCGGCAGCGCGGAAATGAGTTGCTTCATAAGCGTCAGATCCTGCGTCCCGTCGTCTTCTGTCGGAACATGTATCTGCAGAAAGTACACGTCCGCCCCGGAGATGTCGTCGTTCATGCCTTTCGGAGGATCGCTAACGACAATCTTGACGTCTTTGTTGTTCTCTTCAAGCCAAGCCTTAAGTGCTCCGCCGACAAAGCCGCAACCAATAATACCAACAGTAACCATTATACCTGATTCTTTCTTTTTGTGTTAGCGATGTTTTATTCTTCGGTCAATTGAACCTCACACGCCGCAGATGAGGCCGCTTCTATTACCATGCGCAACTTTGATGACTTGGCTCGCTCCGCCGCCAGCCATTCGTCGCGACGGGCGACTTGTGCCTTCGCCGCCTCCAGTTTCGCCTGCGCCGTAGACAGCTTCTCTTCCGCCCGCGCCGTCTTCGCCTTTTCCGCCGCCAGCCATTCGTCGCGACGGGCGACTTGTGCCTTCGCCGCCTCCAGCTTCGCCTGCGCCGTAGACAGCTTCTCTTCCGCCCGCGCCGTCTTCGCCTTTTCCG